>JAJSZS010000009.1 GCA_030262725.1 Candidatus Desulfofervidus auxilii
CTAACTGCGTATTGATAGTAAACAGAACCTGCTGGGTGGAAACCAATTGAGTCAAATGCTGTTTGAGTACTTCCCCAAGCTTGCTTAGAAGCTCCGGGAGCAGTAGTAGGTCTGGCCGCGCAAAGTAAATAATTATCTGTTTCAGCAGCATACGATTCTTCTGCTGTTTTTATTGCATCTATATTTGCCTTTGCCTCGGAAGTTTTTGCTTTATACTGAAACTTCCTATACTGCGGTATAGCAATTGCTGCCAGAATAGCAATGATTGCCACAACAATCATCAATTCAATGAGCGTAAAACCTTTGTTTTTCTTTCTTAATTCATGCCATTTTCTAAACATCTTAACACCTCCTTTAATTTTTTTATTTTTATTTATTTTATTTTCTTATCACCTCCTTTCTTTTGTTTTTCATCTCGTCTTTTTCATCTTGTTTGTCCATTTTTTAAATAAGCAAGTTTTGTGCCATTTTTTATTTTAGATTTTTAGTGGATTTTTGAGAAAGCAAATGGACTAAATTGACAAAATTTGTCACTTTTTTGGCAAGCCTTGTCAAAGACTTTGATTGTGTATATAGAAAAGGTTAAATTTTTGTAAGGAGGAAAACAATGAGAAAGGCTTTGTTTTTTGTGATTTCATTTGTATTTTTAAGTTTCAATTTGAATGCGGCTTCTTTTAAAATAGCTATTGTGGATCTGCAAAAGGCATTAAATCTTTGTGAGGCAGGAAAAGCGGCTAAAGCAAAATTGGCTAAAAAATTTGAGGCTATGAGGAGAGAGCTTGAGGCAAAACAAAAAGAGTTAGAAGAATTAAAAAAAGAATTAGAAAAACAAAGCTTGATGCTAAGTCTTGAGGCAAAAAGGGATAAGGAAAGGGAATATGAAAGAAAATTAAGAGATTTTAGAGATTTATATGAGGATTATAAAGAAGAGATGAATATAGCTGAGCTTGAAGCAGTAAAACCTATTTTAAATGATTTAAAGGAGACAGCTGAAGAGATTAGGAAAAAAGAAGGATATGTAATTGTTCTTGAAAAGAATACAGCTGGAATTATCTGTTATGAAAAAGAGGTAGATATTACTGATAAAGTTATTAAGCTTTATAACAAAAAATGGAAAGCAAGACAGAAAGGGGAAAAATAATGAAGTTGAAAGAAATTGCTGATTTCCTTCAAGCAGAACTTATCGGGGATGGTGATTTAGAAATTAGTGGTTTAGCTCCAATTGAAGAAGCAAAGGAAGGAGATATTACTTTTGTTGCTAATCCTAAATATAAAAAATACTTGGTAACGACAAAGGCTAGTGCTGCTATTGTATCTTTGGATGTAAAAAAAGCACCTATAGCATTAATTAGAACAAAAAATCCTTATTTAGCCTATGCCTTAATCGCACAGTTGTTTTATAAATGGCCATATGGATTTAAAGGTATAAGTCATCAAGCATTTATTGCAGAAGATGTATATTTGGGAAAGGATGTAACTGTTTATCCCTTTGTTTGTATTGAAAGTGGGGTAGAAATTGGTGATGAAACAATAATTTTTTCAGGTGTTTATATTGGGCCAGATGTAAAAATTGGAAAAAAAACTATTATTTATCCTAATGTAGTTATTATGGCCGCTTGTGAGATTGGCAACCATGTGATTATTCATAGTGGAGCAGTGATTGGTAGTGATGGTTTTGGGTTTGCTCCTGATGATAAAGGAAGATATGTAAAGATTCCTCAGTTAGGAAAGGTTAAAATTGAAGATGATGTGGAAATTGGTGCTAATACTACAATTGATAGGGCGGCTATAGGAGAGACAGTAATTAAAAGGGGGACAAAGATTGATAATCTTGTTCAGATTGCTCATAATGTGCAAATTGGTGAAGATAGCATTATTGTAGCTCAGGTAGGTATTGCAGGTAGTACAAAAGTAGGCAATAAAGTAACACTTGCTGGTCAAGTTGGTATTGTTGGTCATATAGAGATTGGTAATGGGGTGACAATAGGTGCAAAAAGTGGAGTGCCTAGGTCTGTTCCACCTGGTGTGGTTGTGGCTTCTGGTGTGCCAGCTATGCCATATCGGACATATCTTAAAACTATGTCAATTTTGCCTAAGTTGCCAGAAGTTGCGGCCAAATTAAAGAAAATAGAGAAAGAATTGGATGTTTTAAAAAATAAGGTTGGGGTGAAAGATGAAGAAGAGAACTCTTGATGTTATGGAGATTCAAAAATATTTACCCCATAGATATCCTTTTTTATTAGTTGACCGTATATTAGAGATAGAGCCAGGTAAAAGGATTGTTGGTTTAAAGAATGTTACATTTAATGAACCATTTTTCCAAGGTCATTTTCCTCAATCTCCAATCATGCCTGGTGTTTTAGTAATAGAGGCAATGGCTCAAGTAGGTGGTGTCTTAGCCTATCAATCTGCCCCAGAGGCAAAGGGTAAGTTGATTTATTTTGCTGCTTTGGACAAAGTAAGGTTTCGCCGTCCTGTAGTACCTGGTGATCAGCTAATCTTAGAGTTAGAGATGTTAAGGCAGGGTTCAAAGGTATGTAAGATGCGTGGAAAGGCTTTGGTAGATGGTCAAGTTGTAGCTGAAGGGGAATTGACTGCTATTTTAGCTGAATAAAATGAAAAAGATTCATTCTACTGCCATCATTGATAAATCAGCAGAGATTGCTGATAATGTAACTATTGGGCCATATTGTATTATTGGGCCAAAGGTAATTGTTGGTGAAGGTACGGTTTTAGGTTCTCATGTAGTAATCCATTCCCATACAAGAATCGGAAAATATTGTCAAATATATTCATTTTCCTCAATTGGTGCTCCACCTCAGGACTTAAAATATAAGGGTGAAGAAAGCTGGGTAGAGATTGGGGATTACAATATCATTAGAGAATATGTTACTATTAATCGAGGGACAGTTGCTGGTGGAGGAATAACCTCTGTTGGCAATTATAATTTAATTATGGCTTATGTACATATAGCCCATGATTGTAAGATTGGTAATCATGTAATTTTAGCCAATGTAGCTACTCTTGGTGGTCATGTTGAAATAGAGGATTATGCTATTGTAGGAGGTATTGTTGCTGTTCATCAATTTGTAAAAATAGGTGCTTATTCTATTATAGGTGGTGCATCAGCTACTGTAAAAGATATTCCTCCTTATGTTATGGCTTCAGGAAATCGAGTAAAATTATATGGTTTAAATGTTATAGGTTTAAAACGTCATGGATTTAAGTTGGAAGTGATTAATGCCCTTAAAAAGGCATATAAAATCTTAATTCATGCTCCAATTACCCTTAAAGAAGCTATTAAAAGAATTAAAGAAGATAATATTTTTTCTCTTCCTGAAGTTGCTCATTTTGTCAAATTTATTGAAAATTCTAAAAGAGGAGTTCCAAGACGGTGGGAGAAAAAATAGGTTTAATTGCAGGTAATGGTCAATTTCCTATTTTATTTGCTAAATCAGCCAAGGAAAATGGTTATAAAGTAATAGCTGTTGCTCATATTGGTGAGACAGAGCCTATTTTAAAGGATTATGTAGAGCAGATAGAGTGGATTAAGGTAGGTCAATTGGGAAAATTGATAAAGATTTTTAAAAAAGCAGGAATAAAAAAATTGGTATTGGCAGGAGGGATTAGTAAAAGGCGGCTTTTTACAGAAATTTTTCCTGATTTAAAGGCATTGAGTCTTTTAGCTCGTTTAAGACATAAGCATGATGATGCTGCATTAAGGGCAGTAGCTGAAGAGTTGGAGAAAGAAGGTTTTGTTGTATGTCCATCCACATTGTTTGTTCCCTCTTTATTAGCAAAAGAAGGTTGTTTAACAAAGAAAAAACCAACAAAAGAAGAAAAAAAGGATATTGAGTTTGGTTGGAAAATGGCAAAAGCTATTGGTGAATTGGATATTGGTCAATGTGTGGTTGTAAAAAGGCAAGTAGTAGTAGCAGTTGAAGCTGTTGAAGGGACTGATGAGACTATAAAAAGGGGAGGAAAATTGGCTAAAGAAGGGGCAGTAGTAGTTAAGGTAAGTAAGCCTCATCAAGATTTACGGTTTGATGTGCCAGCTGTTGGAAAGAAAACTATAGAGACAATGGCATCAGTAAAGGCAAAGGTGCTTGCTATAGAGGCAGAAAAGACTTTAATTTTTGATAAAGAAGAGATGATTTCAACAGCTAATAAATCAGGGATTAGTATTGTTAGTTTAAGAGAACTATAAATGCTAAAAGTAGGTGTTATTGGTGTAGGTTATTTAGGGCAATTTCATGCAGAAAAATATGCTCAATTGCCAGATGTAAAATTAGTTGGTGTAATGGATATAAAAAAGGAGAGGGCAAAGGAAGTAGCTAATCGTTTTCAATGTATTGCTTTTGATTCCCTTGAATCTCTTTTAAAAGAAATAGAGGCAGTAAGTGTAGTAGTACCAACAAAATCTCATTATGAAGTAGCAAGCATTTGTTTAAATAAAGGAAAGCATGTGCTTCTTGAAAAACCAATGACAGAAACACTTAAACAGGCAGATGATCTTATTGCCCTTGCCCAAAAAAAAGGAGTGGTTTTTCAAATCGGACATTTGGAAAGATTTAATCCTGCTGTAATTGCCCTTTTTAAATATTTAAAAAACCCTTTATTTATTGAATCTCATCGTTTAGGTTTTTCTTTAGAAAGAGGAATAGATGTAGATGTTATTTTGGATTTAATGATTCATGATTTGGATATTGTTTTAACTGCTGTAAATGCAAATGTTGTAGAAATTAGAGCAGTTGGAGTACCAGTAGTGTCTGAAAAAATAGATATTGCTAATGTGCGTTTAGAGTTTGAAAATGGCTGTGTAGCCAATTTAACAGCCAGTCGTATTTCTGGAAAGGATATGCGTAAAATTAGATTTTTTCAAAAAGATGCATATTTTTCCCTTGATTATATTAAAAAAGAATTAGTTATTGTTAGACGACAACAAGGTTTTTTACCATTTTCTTATAAATGTTTACATTTTGAAGGTGATCAATTAAAGGAAGAAATAATTAGCTTTATTAAAGCCATTAAAGATAATAAACCACCTGTAGTTTCTGCTCAGGATGGTCGTAGGGCACTTGCCTTAGCCCTAGATATTAATCAGCATATTCAAAAAAGGTTAAAATAATGGGAAATTGCATTTTTATGGTAGCAGGAGAAGCATCTGGTGATTTGTATGGGGCGCGTTTGATTGAGGCATTAAAAAAAGAATTGCCTGATATAGAGATTCGAGGAATAGGTGGGCCATGTATGCGTTCAGTAGGTCTTTATCCTGTTTATGAGGCAGAAAAACTTACAGTAGTTGGTATGACAGAAGTATTTTATCATCTAAAACATATCTATCTTGCATGGCAAAGGGCAAAAAAAGATTTTTTAAGCCATTCATTTAAAATTTTTGTTCCTATTGATTATCCAGACTTTAACTTGCGTTTGGCTTCATATGCAAAAAAATTAAATATTCCAGTGTTTTATTACATTAGTCCTCAAATTTGGGCATGGCGTAAAAATCGAGCTAAAAAGATTGCCTCTTTAGTAAAAGAAATGGCTGTTATTTTGCCATTTGAAGAAGCATTTTATCGCCCATTTGGAGTAAGGGCAGTTTTTGTTGGTCATCCCTTGCTTGATATCATGCCTCTTTCAGAAGTTAAAGATGAAAAAATAATTGGTATTTTGCCAGGAAGTAGACCAAGTGAAATAAGATATATTTTGCCAATTATGCTTGCTGCTGCTTGTTTAATTTATAAGAAGCGACCAGAATTTAAATTTATTTTACCAATAGCTCCAACTTTAAAAAAAGATTATTTGTATAATATTATTAAGAATGAGAAATTAAATGTTCCCATCGATTTAGTAAAAGATGAAAATTATAAATTAAGAAGGCGTTGTTGTTTTCTTATTGTTGCCTCTGGTACAGCCACACTAGAAACTGCCATTCTTTTAAAACCTTTTGTAATTGTTTACCGACTTTCATCTATAAGTTATATTTTAGGTAAAAGGCTTGTAAAAATTCCATATATTGGACTTGTAAATTGGGTGGCAGGCAAGAAGATAGTCCCAGAATTTGTTCAATATCAGGCAAAACCAGAATTAATAGCAAAAATGGTTCTTGATTATTTAGCTCATCCAGAAAAAATAAAAAAAATGAAAGAAGAATTGAAAAAATTACGTGCTTGCTTAGGTACACCTGGTGTTGCTGAACGAGTAGCAAAAAGGATAAAAAGGTTTTTAATAACATGATTCAGGTTTATTCTCGACTTTTAAAATGGGTCAAACCTTATTGGTTCTATCTCTTAATAGCTATGTTTTGTATGTTAATAGTGGCAGGAGCAACTGCAGCTACTGCCTATTTAGTTAAACCAGTACTTGATAAAATTTTTTTTGAAAAAAATTTAAAAATGCTTACTTTTCTTCCTCCTTTAATTGTTTTGCTCTATGCCATTAAAGGTATTTTTTGGTATTTACAGACTTATCTTATGAATTATGTTGGGCAAAGAGTTGTTTGTAATTTAAGGGAAAAACTTTATACCCATATACTTGAATTGCCACTCTCTTATTTCCAACATCATCATACTGGTTCACTTATGAGTCGTATTCTAAATGATGTTACTTTAATTCAAGGAGCAGTTTCTGGGGCAGTAACACGACTTTTTTGCGATACTTTTACTATTATTGGTCTTATTGGTGTAGTATTTTATCGAGATTTTATACTTGCTACTATTACTATGATTGTATTTCCCTTAGCTATTATGCCTGTTTTGCGGATTGGAAGAAAGATAAGGAAAATCAGCACTTCTTCTCAAGAGGAAATGGGAGAACTTTCTTCTCTTTTAAATGAAACATTTTCAGGAGCAAGGATTGTTAAGGCATTTGGTATGGAAGATTATGAAAAAAAACGATTTCAAAAAATTAATAATAAACTCTTTCGTTGGTATATGCGGGCTATAAGTATGCAGGCTATAAGTTCACCTCTTATGGAATTTTTGGGAAGTATTGGGATTGCTACAGTTATAGGTTATGGTGGCTATCAGGTAATTAAAGGGGTTTCTACTCCTGGAAATTTCTTTTCCTTTATTGCTGGTGTGATGATGCTTTATCGACCAATAAAGGGATTAAGCAATGTTTATAATACAGTTCAACAAGGAGTAGCAGCTGCTATTAGAGTTTTTGAAGTCCTTGATACGGAAAAGGAAAAAAAGGATGATGCAGGAATAGAATTACCTCGTTTTAAAGATTCAATTATATATAAACAAGTTTGGTTTAAGTATCCTGGAGAAGAAGAATGGGTATTAAAAAACCTCAATCTTGTTATTAAAAAAGGCGAAAAAGTAGCTTTAGTAGGGCCAAGTGGGGCAGGCAAGACAACAATTGTCAATCTATTACCTAGATTTTTTGATACAGATAAAGGAAGGATTATCATTGATGGTCATGATATTAAAGCAGTAAATTTACGTTCTTTAAGGTCTCAAATTGCTATTGTCAGTCAAGATACTATTCTCTTTAATGATACAGTTAAAAATAATATTCGTTATGGACGTCCTGATGCTACAGATGAAGAAATCATAGCTGCTGCTAAAGCAGCATATGCTTATGATTTCATTAAAAAACTTCCTCAGGGATTTGATACTATCATAGGAGAAAAAGGTATTAGGCTTTCAGGTGGAGAGCAACAGCGGATTTGCATTGCTAGAGCAATTTTAAAAAATGCCCCAATTTTAATTTTAGATGAAGCTACTTCTTTTCTAGATACAGAATCTGAAGCAATGGTGCAAAAAGCTTTAGAAAATCTATTAACAGACCGCACTGCTTTAATCATTGCTCATCGTCTTTCCACCATTGTCAATGCAGATAAGATTGCTGTAGTCAATAATGGTCATATTGTTGAAGAAGGAAAGCATAAAGAGCTTTTAGCCAAAAATGGATTTTATGCAAAGCTTTATAAGATACAGTTTAAAAAGGAATGAAAAAAGATTTTTTAATTACCAAATCGCCTCAAGAATTATTCAAGTTATATTCTTTATTTCCTCAAATGGAAAAAGAAACTGTCTTTTTAGAAGAGGCATTGGGTCGTGTATTAGCTGAAGATACATCAGCCTCTGAAGATTTGCCAGGTTTTAAAAGGGCAACAATGGATGGATATGCAGTGAAAGCTAAAGATACATTTGGTGCTTCAGAGAGTGCTCCTATTTGGTTAAAAGTGATTGGTGAAGTAAAGATGGGTGAGATACCTGAATATAAATTAAATAGAGGAGAGGCAGTAAAAATATATACAGGAGGTATGTTACCAGAAGGGGCAGATGCTGTTTTAATGTTAGAATATACTCAAATTATTGATGAGGAGACAATAGAAGTCTTAAAGCCTGTTGCTCCTCTTGAAAATATTATATTAGCAGATGAAGACTTTAAAAAAGGAGAATTGATATTAAAAAAAGGTCATAGATTAAGACCTCAAGATATTGGAGTGTTTGCAGCATTTGGTCTAAACTATGTTCCAGTTTATAAAAAGCCTACTGTAGCTATCATTTCAACAGGGGATGAAGTAGTACCTATAACAAAAAAACCTAAATTGGGAGAAGTGCGAGATGTAAATACATATACACTTTCTGCTTTAGTAAAAGAAAGTGGAGGGATACCTTTACCAATGGGTTTAGTAAAAGATGATTTAAATCTTTTAAAAAAAATTTGTAAAAAAGCTATTGAAAGTGCAGATGTAGTATTGCTTTCAGGAGGAAGTTCTATTGGGATAAGAGATTTTACTTTAGAAGTAATTTCCTCTTTTCCTGATAATGAAATTTTATGTCATGGGGTGGCTATTAGTCCTGGTAAACCTACAATATTTGCAAGAGTAAAGCAAAAGGCTATATGGGGATTACCTGGTCAGATAACTTCAGCTATTATTGTTTTTATGGTTTTAGTAAAAAAATTTCTTCAATGGATAAGTGGTGAGACAGAGATAATTTTAAAAGAATTTAAGACAATAAAAGCAAAAATGGAAGTAAATATAGCCTCAGCACAGGGTAGGGAAGATTACATAAGGGTAAGAGTATTTAAAAAAAATGGTATTTATTTTGCCAAACCAATATTAGGAAAATCAGGTCTTATTAACACTTTGATAAAAGCAGATGGATTAATAAAGATTGATTTAAATGCAGAAGGTTTGGATAAGGGAGAGGAAGTGGAGGTGATTTTGTTTTGAAACGCCACATTTATCTTAAAATGAAACCTTTAAAAGAAGCACAAAATCTATTTTTTTCTGCCTTTAATTTTGATAACTATCTAAAAAAAGAAATTATTCCGACAAAAGAAGCATTGGGAAGGGTAACAGCAGAGCCTATTTTTGCCAGATTTTCTTCTCCTAATTTTCATTGTGCTGCCATGGATGGTTATGCTGTAAATGCTTCTATGACTTTTGGTGCTACTTTAGAACATCCAAAAAGACTTTTAATAAATAAAGAAGCATTTCCAATAAACACAGGTTATCCTTTACCAGAAGGGACAAATGCTGTCATTATGATAGAGGATATTGTTGAGGATGGTGAAGAGATAGAAATAAAAAAGGCAGTTTATCCCTGGCAAAATGTAAGAAAAGTAGGAGAAGATATTGTAGCTACTGAGCTTATTTTACCTCCCTTTCATCGTATTACTCCTTATGATATTGGTGCCCTTTTAGAAGCAGGTATTTTTGAAGTTTCTGTTAAAGAGAAACCAAAAGTGATTATCATTCCAACTGGCAATGAGATTGTCCCTATTGAAGTTGTAATGAATAGGGGAATCAAAAAAGGAGAGGTAATAGAATCAAATTCTTGGATGCTTAAGGCATTACTAGAAAGTGTTGGGGCTTTGTGTGAAATATGGCCAATAGTGCCAGATGATTATGAAATGCTAAAAGAAGCAATAAAGAAATCAGTTGATTCTAAAGCTCATATAATTGTTATTTTGGCAGGCTCATCAGCAGGTAGTAAGGATTTTACAGCTACAGTGCTAGAAGAACTGGGTGAGGTATTAGTGCATGGTGTAGCAATGATGCCAGGAAAACCTACTATTTTGGCTAAAATAAATGAAAAACCTGTTATTGGGAATCCTGGTTATTCTGTCTCTTCAATAATTTCTTTTGAAAAATTTGTTTTACCTTTACTTTCTATTATGCAGGGTTTTTTTTATGAAAAAAGACCCCAAATAAAGGTATTTTTAAGTAAATCTGTACCTTCAAAATTAGGGATAGAGGAATTTTTGCGTGTAAAAATAGGAAAAGTTAATGATAAAATTATAGCTACTCCTTTACCTCGTATGGCAGGCTCAATTACTACCCTTACAAAAGCTCATGGCATTATTCAAATCCCTGCCCAAGCTGAAGGTATTAATGAAGATAAAGAGATAGAAGCAGAACTGCTTGTGCCAGAGGAAGAAATTTTAAACACTATTGTTATTATTGGAAGTCATGATTTGACTATAGACCTTTTAGCTACAGAATTAAAAAAGAAAAATCCTTTTTTAAACATATCTTCTAGCAATGTGGGTAGTCTTGGTGGATTGATAGCTTTAAAAAAAGACAAGGCTCATCTTGCCACTTCTCATCTTTTTGACCCAGAAACAGGTATTTATAATTTAACTTATATTGATCGTTACTTAAAAGATATACCAGTAAAAGTAATAAACTTAGTTATTCGTCATCAAGGGCTTATTGTCAAAAAGGGTAATCCTAAAGGTATAAAGGGGATTGAAGACCTTACTCGATCTGACATTGTATTTGTCAATAGGCAGAAAGGAGCAGGCACACGCATTTTATTAGATTATAAACTGGCTCAATTGGGTATTAATCCTAATCAGATTAAAGGCTATGAACATGAAGAATTTACCCATATGGCTGTAGCAGTAGATGTTTTAAGTGGTCGAGCAGATGTAGGATTGGGTATATATGCAGCAGCAAAGGCATTAGATTTAGATTTTATTCCAATTGCCATTGAGGAATATGATTTAGTCATTCCAGAAAAATTTTTTCATTTAAAAAAGATTCAAACTCTATTAGAAATAATTAATTCAAAGTCCTTTAAACAAGAAGTAGAAAAAATGGGGGGATATGAGACAAAAAAAACAGGGATGATAAAGAATTAAATGGAATTAGATATTAAAAAAATTAAACAATCACTTTGGCATCATTTATATAAATTAGCTGAAGAGATTGGAGAAAGAAGCATTTATAAATATTCCAAATTAAAAGAAACAGCCAATTATATTATTTCCTGCTTTAAGGAATTGGATTATCAAGTTGAGACTCAACAATATGATTTTATGGGAAAGATACTAACAAACATAATTGCTATGCCAAGATGCTTAATAAAAAATTACATAATTTGTGCACATTATGATAGTGTAGCAGGCTCGCCTGGTGCAGATGATAATGCTAGTGGTATTGCTGTTATATTAGAGCTTGCCAGGCTTATAAGAGAGATTGATTTAAAAGAAGTGCCTGTTAAATTTATTGCCTTTACTGCTGAAGAACCACCTCTTTTTGGTACACATTATATGGGAAGTTATGTTTATGCAGAAAGGGCAAAGGCTAATAAAGAGAAAATAGATGGAGTAATTTGTTTGGAAATGGTTGGCTATTTTACTAATAAAGAAAAAAGCCAAAAGTTTCCTTTTCCATTACAATTTTTTGGCTATCCAAGGATTGGAAACTTTATTGCTGTAATTGGAAATAGGCGTTCTAAAGAACTTGTAGAAAAAATTGTTTCTGCTTTTAAACTAAATCCTGCGTTACCTGTAGAATCATTAACTGTACCAGGTAATGGCTACATTCTCTATCCTGTTCGTCTAAGCGATCATGCCAATTTTTGGGATAAAGGTTATAAGGCAATTATGCTTACTGACACTGCCTTTTATCGAAATCCAAATTACCATACTAAATATGATAAACTTGAAACATTAAATTTAGATATGATGACAGAATTAGTAAAAAGTTTGATGTATTTTATTTTAAAAGTCCAATGAATGTTTCTTGACAATTAAAAGCGCTGTGTTATTTTTGGGCAGCTAATTCAGATAGAGGTTTAAAAATGGAGAAAATTGATTATAAGGCAACACTTAATTTACCTAAAACTTCCTTTCCAATGAAGGCTAATCTTAAACAAAGAGAACCTGAATTTTTAAAAAAATGGGAAAAAATAAATATTTATCAAATGATAAGGAAGGCTTCAAAAAATAGACCTCTTTTTATCTTGCATGATGGCCCTCCTTATGCAAATGGTCATATTCATATGGGTACAGCTTTAAATAAAGTATTAAAGGATTTTATTGTTAAGTCTAGACAGATGCTTGGTTTTGATTGTCCTTTTATTCCAGGTTGGGATTGTCATGGTTTACCTATTGAACATAAAGTTGATCAAGAACTTGGAGAAAAAAAGAAAGATATGACTCCTTTAGAAATCAGAAAACGTTGTCGTGCATATGCAGAAAAATATATCAATATTCAACGTGAGGAGTTTAAACGGCTTGGTGTGTTTGGTGAGTGGGGAAAACCTTATATTACTATGGATTTTAAATATCAAGCAACAATTGTGAGAGAATTTGGTAAATTTTTAAAAAGTGGAAATGTTTACAGGAGCAAAAAGCCTGTTTATTGGTGTGCACATTGTCAAACAGCCCTTGCTGAAGCAGAAGTAGAATATTATGATGAAAAGAGTCCTTCTATATTTGTTAAGTTTCCACTTGTTTCTGATATAAGTAGAATTTATCCAGAATTAAAAGGAAAACCTATTTCAATTCTTATTTGGACAACTACTCCCTGGACATTGCTGGCAAACTTAGCTATTGCTTTAAATCCTCAAGCAGATTATGCAGCAGTGGAAGTGAATGGAGAAGTTATGATCTTAGCTGAAAGGCTTGTTCCTTTATGTTTTGAAGAGTTTGGAATAAAAGATTATAAAATTTTAACAAGACTCTCTCCTTTAGAATTAGAAAAAAAAGAGGCAAAACATCCTTTTTTAAATAGACATTCTATTTTAATTCTAGCAGATTACGTTACTTTAGACACAGGTACAGGTTGCGTACATATTGCTCCTGGTCATGGTCAAGAAGACTATGAAAGTGGTTTAAAATATGGTCTTGAGATTTATGCTCCAGTAGATGAAAAAGGTTGTTTTACAAAAGATGTACCGTTTTTTGCTGGTCAATTCGTGTTTGATGCCAATCCTCTTATTAATAAAAAATTAAAAGAAATTGGGGCACTAGTTTATGAAGATGAATTAATTCACAGTTATCCACATTGTTGGCGCTGTAAAAAGCCTGTAATCTTTCGAGCTACTGAGCAATGGTTTATCTCTGTAGAAAAAAATCAATTACGGGAAAAGGCACTTTCTGCCATTGATAAGGTGAAATGGATTCCAAAATGGGGAAAAAATCGTATTCGTTCTATGGTAGAGGTAAGACCTGATTGGTGTATTTCTAGACAAAGAGTTTGGGGAGTGCCTATTACTGTTTTTTATTGTAAAAATTGTGGAGAGATATTAAAAGACGAAAAAGTTATTGAACATATTGCTAAAATATTTGAAAAAGAAGGGGCAGATGCCTGGTTTAAGTATGAAGAAAAGGATTTATTGCCATCTGAAACTAAATGTCCTATCTGTGGTTATGAAGAATTTAAAAAAGAAATAGATATCTTAGATGTTTGGTTTGATTCAGGCATAAGTCATGTGGCTGTATTAGATGAGCATCATTATTGGCCAGAACAGCGCTGGCCAGCAGATTTATATCTTGAAGGTAGTGATCAACATCGTGGTTGGTTTCAATCTTCCCTTCTTACTTCTGTTGGTACACGTAATGCACCTCCTTATAAAGCAGTTTTAACTCATGGTTTTGTCGTAGATGGAGAAGGAAGAAAGATGTCTAAATCTTTGGGAAATGTTATTTATCCAGAAGAAATCATTAATCAATATGGTGCTGAGATTTTACGCATGTGGGTAGCTGCTTCTGATTATCAAGATGATATTCGTCTTTCACAAGATATTTTAAAACAATTGGCTGAGGCCTATCGACGTATTCGTAACACTGCTCGCTTTTTATTAGGAAATCTTTATGACTTTTCTCCAGAAAAAAATTTTATACCATATCAACAAAGACTTGAATTAGACAAATGGATATTACATCGTTTACAATGGCTTATTGAAAGATTGCGACGTGCTTATGAAAATTATCAATTTCACATAATTTATCATAGTTTGCATAGTTTTTGTGTCAATGATTTGAGTGCTTTTTATTTAGATGTTTTAAAAGATAGGCTTTATTGTTCTTTTCCAGATTCTTTAGAAAGACGTTCAGCTCAAAGTACTCTCTGGGAAATCCTTGAAGTTATTGTGCGTTTGATGGCACCGGTTTTAAGTTTTACTGCTGAAGAAATTTGGCAGCATTTACCATCTATAAGAAATCGCAAAGAAAGTGTATTTTTAACCACATTTCCTGAAGTAAGACAGGAATATCAAGATGAAGCATTGATTGAAAGATGGGAAAAATTGCTTTCTGTAAGAAATGAGGTTTTAAAGGCTTTAGAAATAGCTAGAAAAGAAAAATTAATAGGTCATTCTTTAGATGCAGAGGTTTCAATAGTTGTTCCAAATAACTTAAAAGCTTTAATGGAAAAATATTTGGAAGAATTACCTACTATTTTCATAGTTTCACAGGTGAAATTAGTAAATGAATTAGAAACAGTTACCTTTAAAAGCGAAGAAATGCCTGGATTAAATATTATGGTGAAAGCTTGCAATTATTCAAAGTGTGAACGCTGCTGGCAAAGGAAGGAAAGTGTTGGTAAAGATAAAACATATCCTGAATTATGTGAAAGATGCATACAAGTAATGAAAAGATTAAAAAATGAATATTAAAATGTTTTTTATTATAATTGGTGCTACATTATGCCTTGACCAAATAACAAAATGGCTTGTTATAAATAATATTCAACCTTACAAAGAAATAATAAAAATTAATTCATTTTTAAATCTAGTACATATTCGCAATACAGGTATGGCTTTTGGTCTTTTTTCTGGAAAGGGAGACCTTGTTCAAGTTTTTTTTATTATATCTAGCTTAATAGCTGTAATAGCCCTTTCCTATTATCACTTTACTTCAAAAATTTTTTTTCTTAAGACAGTTGCCTGTAGTCTTATTATTGGAGGCGCTTTAGGTAATCTTATAGACAGATTATTTTATGGCAATGTAATTGACTTTATTGATTTTCATATCGGAAAATACCATTGGCCAGCTTTTAATATAGCTGATAGTGTCATTTCTATAGGTGTATTTTTGCTTTTTCTTTGTTTTTATCGTGAGAGGGATTAATAATGCATCCAATTTTTTTTCGTTTAGGACCAATTACTATTTATACTTATGGTATTTTTGTGGCAATTGGTTTTTTAGCTGCTTTTACTTTGATTTTAAAAGAAGCAAAAAAAGAAAGTCTTTCCTCTAATCTTATTTCTGATTTAGTTTTTTGGATGGTTATTTCTGGGATTATAGGGGCAAGACTATTATATGTTATTTATGAATTTCCTTCTTTTTTAAAAAAACCTTTGACAATATTTGCACTTTGGAAGGGGGGATTGGTTTTTATAGGAGGGATAGTGGGAGGACTTTTAACTATGATAATTTATGTTAAGCGTAAAAAATTAGATTTTTGGCAATTAGTTGATATATTTGCACCAGGATTAGCTTTAGGAGAGGCATTTGGGCGAATTGGCTGTTTTTTTGCTGGTTGCTGATATGGAAAACTGGCCCACGTGCCTTGGGCTGTTGTTTTTAAGGATCCAAATTCTTTAGCCCCTCTTAATATTCCTCTTCATCCTACTCAACTTTATCATAGTTTTTCTTGTTTTTTAATTACAATTATCTTAATTTGGCAAAAACATCGCCAATTTAATATTCATCTTTTTAACCCAGATAAACCTTATGGTCAAATCTTTGCTCTTTATCTTATCCTTCATAGTATCCATAGAATCATTGTTGAGTTTTTCAGAGGTGACTATCGTCCTCTCCTTTTTACTGGATTTTCATTTACTCAAGGATTATCTGTATTACTTATCATTACTGGCCTTTTAATCTATATTAAAAAAAGATGAAAGCATTAGCTTTATTTTCTGGTGGATTGGATAGTATGCTTTCTGTTTTAATCTTGCGAAAACAGGATATTTTTGTAGAAGGTGTATATTTTGAGACACCTTTTTTCACAGCAGAACGAGCTATAAAAAGTGCAAGAAGGATAGATTTACCTTTACGAATCATAGATATTACTGATGAAATGCTTAAAATTATTAAGGTTCCTAAATTTGGTTATGGTCAAGGCTTAAATCCATGTCTTGATTGTCACCTTTTTATGTGCAAAAAGGCATGTGAAATAAAAGAAAAAGAAAGCTATGATTTTATTGTCACTGGTGAAGTATTAGGACAACGTCCATTAACACAAACAAAACAAGCCCTTTTAATAATTAGTAAAAATTGTCCCTGTAGTGATTATATAATTAGACCATTAAGTGCAAAGGTTTTGCCTTTAACTATTCCTGAAATAATGGGTTGGGTAGATCGGGATAAATTTTTTGGTATAAAAGGACGTTCTAGGAAAGAACAAATAAGACTTGCAAATGAATTTGGTCTTAAGGACTATCCTTCACCAGCAGGTGGTTGTCTTTTAACAGATAAAAATTTTTCAAAAAGATTAAAAGATTTGTTTGAATATCAAGAAAATATTTCCCGCAGGGATTTGGAATTGTTAAAAATTGGTAGGCATTTTCGTTTAAATTCTAAAACAAAGGCTATTGTAGGACGTAATCAAAAAGAGAATAAAACTATTATTTCTTTAAGTCTCCCTAAAGATACAATTATTCAAGTTACTGGTTATCCAGGTCCAGTAGTTTTATTGCCAAATGGAGGAGATGAAGAAGGAGAATTAATTGCTAAATTATTAGCAGCAACTTATAGCGATGCTCCAGAAGGGAAAGATGTTAAAGTAAGAATAAAAAAAGAAATGAATATAAAAATAGAAACTGCTCAATCTTTATCAAAAAATGTTTTACGTAAATACCTTATTGGTCATCTTGACATTGAATAGTAAAAATGTTAATTTTTGAATGTGGGCCGTTAACTCAGTTGGTAGAGTATCGGCCTTTTAAGCCGAGAGTCGCAGGTTCGAGTCCTGCACGGCCCACCATGTCCCCATCGTCTAGCCAGGTCCAGGACACCGGCCTTTCACGCCGGCAACAGGGGTTCAAATCCCCTTGGGGACGCCATTTTCTTCCCTCCTTGACAATAAATAAATGCTGTGGTTTTGTGAAGAATAATGGGGTAAAATTTTTTATGTTCTCTAAGTTTTGGCAATGGTTATTGTTAATTCTTGCCACATACAATATAAGTTTTGCTAGTAATGCAATTCTTAAAGATATTATTGTTACTACCTCTCATAAAGAATTGTTAGTTTATTTTACTGTTGAAGGCTGTTTTACTCGTAAAATGGAAGAAGCTATCTTAAATGGTATTCCTATAACCTTTACCTTTGATATTGTATTAGAAGAAAGAAAAACATTTTGGCCAGATAAAAAAATTGTTGATTTTAAGATTTATCATACCATTAAATATGATCAACTAAAAGGTGTTTTTATAATAGAACGTTCGGAAAAATTGGGAGAAATTACTTCTAGAGATTTTATTTGGGCAAAAAAATTAATGGCTGAAGTTGAAACAGCAGTGGCTCCTTTGTCTTCCCTTAAAAAAGGACATAAATATAAATTAAGCCTTAAAGCAAAATTAAAAAAAGTAAAATTGCCCCTTTATCTCCATTATATTTTCTTTTTTACTTCTATGTGGAATTTTGAAACAGATTGGTATAAAGTAAATTTTGTTTATTAGATGAATATAAAAGAATTAAAAAAGCGTAAAAGAGAAGGAATTCTTATCCTTTTTCTGATCCCATTAATTGGATTTTTGATCTATATTGAAGGAAGGCTTTTTAGTTTAGATTTTGAAGTTAGTTCTAGTAGTATCCTTTTTTTTATATTAGTTAATATCAACATCATTCTTCTTCTATTATTAGTCTTTCTTGTATTTAGAAATCTTGTAAAGTTAATTGCTGAACGAAAAAGGGGCATTATTGGTAGTAAAATTAGGACAAAACTTGTATTGATTTTTGTCAGTTTTTCTCTTTTACCTACCATTATTATCTTTGGTATTGCTGTTAAATTTGTATTTTCTGCTTTTAATTATTGGTTTGATAAAAGAATTGAACAAGCTATTACAAAGGCTCTTGAAGTAGGTCATTTCTACTATCAACAAACAACAGAAAACATTTTAAATTATGCCAAATTTCTAGAAAAAGAAATTCTAAAAGAAGGAAACTTTGATTTTGATACAGAAGAAATCAGAAAAAAACTAGAAGAGTATGATTTAAATCTTTTTCAACTTTATGATAGTGAACAAAAATCTATTTTCATATTATTACGAAATCCCCTTCAAGGAAATTTTGATTTTAAAACTGAAATAGAACAAATGTTAAAGGAAAATAAACCTCTTACTTTAATTAAATCCTTACCTCAAGGTGAGCTTGTTTATGGAATTATTCCTCTTTTTCTTGAAAATCGACAGATTGGAACGTTGGTTATAGGTAAATGTCTCCCTCTATCATTGGTAAATAAGCTTGAAACAGTAAGAAAAAGTCTTGGTGATTATAAACAATTAGCTTTAGTGGTTGCTCCTTTAAAGATTAGTCTTCTTACCATATTTTCCATTGTTACTTTATTATTATTCTTTATTGCAACTTGGGTAGGTTTTCATTTAGCCAAAGCAATAACTACTCCAATACAGGCATTAGTAGCAGCTACACAAAAAGTAGCTCAAGGAAATTTAGATGTACGCGTTGAAACAAAAGCTAAGGATGAAATAGGGATGCTAGTCAGCTCTTTTAATACAATGATGGATGATTTAAAAGCTGCTTATTTGGAAATAGAAAGACGTCATAAATACACTGAAACTATACTAAAAAATATAAAGACTGGTGTTATTTCAACAGATGCTTCAGGTCGCATTACTACAGTAAATTTGGCAGCAGAAGCCATTTTAGGCATAAAAACAGATAAAATAATAGGGAAAAATTTTGAAGAATTAACAGTAAGATTTCCTGAATTAGGTGAGATAATTGAAGCAATAATCAATAGAGAGAAAGAAAGAATAGAGAAACAAATAAGACTAAAAATAAAAGATCAAGTTCTTACTTTATTAATAAGTGCTACTCTATTACGGGATAAGGAAGGCAGACCTTTAGGTATAGTTTTTGTATTTGATGATATTACTCAATTGGAAAAGATGCAGCGAATGGCTGCTTGGAGAGAGGTAGCTAGACGTATTGCGCATGAGATTAAAAATCCACTTACTCCTATTCAGCTTTCTGCCCAAAGATTACGTCGTCGTTATGCTGAAAGATTGGGTGAAGAAAGTATATTTAATGAATGTACAAGAATGATTGTAAAACAAGTAGAAGAAATAAAAAGAATGGTAAATGAGTTTTCTAATTTTGCTAGATTACCAGAAGTTACACCTACTTTAAATGACCTTACAGAGGTGATTGAAGAAGCAATAAGTGTCTATCGCACTGCTCATCCTCACATTGTTTTTAAATTTGAAAAAATTAATAAATTGCCTGTTTTTCTTTTTGATCGAGAACAGATGAAAAGGGCATTGCTCAATTTGCTTGATAATGCTGTTGCCTCTATTAAAGATCGAGGTCAGATAGATATTGTTACATTTTATGATGCTGGACTTAAAATGGTTAAAATAGAGATAAAAGATACAGGCGAGGGCATCCCTTCAGAGTTAAAAAATCGTTTATTTGAACCCTATTTTTCAACAAAAAAGACAGGAACAGGGCTTGGTTTGACGATTGTACATACTATTATTTCTGATCATCATGGTTTTATCCGTGTAAGAGATAATGAGCCTAAAGGTACTGTATTTGTCATTGAACTTCCAGTAAGGAGATGATAATATAAAAATCAAGATGGCTTATCTTGTACTTGTTGTAGATGACGAGAAAAGTATTTGTGAGGCATTGACAGGGATCCTTTCTGATGAAGGTTATGAAGTCATTACCGCTTTTAATGCTGCTGAAGCGTTTAAAAAAGTAGAAGAAGAGATTCCAGATATTGTTCTGTTAGATATCTGGTTACCAGATATAGATGGGCTTGAAGTTTTACGTCGTCTAAAAAAAGACTATCCTTATCTTCCAGTAATTATGATTTCTGGCCATGGTAATGTAGAAATAGCAGTTAAGGCGATGAAGCTTGGTGCTTACGATTTTATTGAAAAACCTCTATCATGGGAAAATACTATTCCACCAGTAATGAATGCTTTAAAGATGTCTTCTCTGCGAGAGGAAAATATTGCTTTAAAAGGAAAAGCATTAAAATGTGAACTTATTGGCGAAAGTGAAGCAATTAAAAAAGTAAAGGAATTGATCAAAAAAGTAGCACCAACTAATGCGTCAGTACTTATTAGAGGAGAAAATGGTACAGGTAAAGAGTTGGTAGCACGGGCTATCCATTATTATAGTCGTCGTGCTCATGGGCCATTTGTGCCAGTAAATTGTGCAGCTATACCAGAAGAATTAATAGAAAGCGAATTATTTGGTCATGAAAAAGGTGCTTTTACTGGCGCTCATACTCGAAAAAAAGGTAAATTTGATTTAGCTCATGGTGGCACCCTTTTTTTAGACGAAATTGGTGATATGAGTTTGAAGACACAGGCAAAGGTGTTGAGGGTGATTGAAGAGCAGAGGTTTGAGCGTGTAGGAGGTACAAAGACTATAGAAGTGGATGTGCGTATTGTAGCAGCAACAAATAAAAAATTGGAAGAAGAAATCAACGCAGGAAATTTTAGAGCAGACCTTTATTATCGTCTTAATGTTGTACCAATAGAAATTCCACCACTGCGTGAGAGAAAAGAAGATATTCCTTTGTTAGTTGAAGAATTTTTAAAAGAATTTGCGACTGAAAGTCATTTAGGTTTAAAGGAAATTGAGCCAGAGGCTTTAGAATTACTTAAACAATATGATTGGCCAGGCAATGTAAGAGAATTAAGAAATATTATTGAACGGTTAGTGATTATGACACCAGGTGCTGTTATTACAGCAAAGGATATTCCAGAAAGTATAATTCAACGAAAAAATAATCTGGATCTTTTCTCTTTAAACAATTTTAAAGAGGCAAAAGCACTTTTTGAACGTGAATTTTTGCGCAAAAAACTTCAAGAGTTTAAAGGTAATATAACACTCACAGCCCAAGCTATTGGGCTTGAAAGGAGTTATCTTCATAAAAAATTAAAATTTTATGGATTACAATAATATCCAATTTTCACCAAATATTTCTTTTAATTTTTCTCTCATTCTTTTTTGATGAGTGCCAGGCCAATAAATGCGTTTACATTTGGGACAGAATTTAAATTGAGAAAAGCTATGAGCAACATATTCAGGAATAGTTAATAATAATTCATTTTTTTCCTTTTTAACAAGTGGAGTATTGCAAACAATACATCGGGAAAATAAATAATAAGGTTTTAAATTATATTTGTTTACAATCTCTTTTAATTGTTCTGGCCATTTATCTGATTGTACAAAATAAACTGCTTTTCCTTTTAGATGTCGGCAATTTTTCCATTGACCTCGACGTGTCAAAAAGATATAACCATTTTCTAAATAATAAAAAAGGATATGAATTTCTTTTATGTTGGCATAAATTGCATCATAACCTAAAATACGAAGCCAGCGAGCAAGTTTACCGAGCATAATATCTACTAAAAATTTTTCCATGCTAAAATTTTTACTATAATCGAATAATTCTGCAAATTGTTATTTGACATTTAATTCAAAAATTGCTAATGGTTGAATATGGCAAAAAGAAAAGTTCAGATTTTAAGAATTGAAAATTTTCCAAACAATCAATTTTTTGAGCATCTTTTAAAAGGTACACAGTTTTTCCATAATCAAAATTATGAAAGGGCGATAGAGGAGTGGTCTGCTGCTATAAAATTACGTTATCTTGAGCCAATAAATTTAGAAAAAATTGAAGGGAGAAGAATTTTTGGCAGTACTTTAGAAATTTTACCTTTTATTTATTTTCTTTATGCTATCCATAGCAATTTCCTTACAGGAATAGGAATAGTGAAGGGTGAGGATATTACAAAAAAACTTATTTTTAGAGAGGGTGCTTTAGTATTTGCCAGTAGTTCTAAAAAAGAGGAGAGGATAGGAACTTTTATTCTTAAGAAAAAGATGGTTTCACCAGAGCAATTAGAAACATTGGCTAAAGAGGCAAAAATACGTGGTAAAAGATTGGGAGGTTATTTAGTAGAAAAGAATTTCATTTCTATAAAAGTATTAGAAGAAGTTTTAACACTTCAGATTCAAGAGATTGTAAGTGATATTTTCTCTTGGGGAAAAGGGCAGTTCTATTTTGCTGAAGGTTTTATAAATGAAGAGCCTATTGTGCATTATGCTCCATTAGAAATTGCTTTAATTGCAGCAAGAAGGTGTCTTAGTTTTAACCGTTTTCGTGAACAAATTCCTAATAATAAAGTAATTTTTCGTCTTTCCCCTTATGTTGAAGAAGAAAGAGAAAAAATTATGCAGCAATTAGATGCAAATGAGCAATTTATTTTTTCTTTAATAGATGGAACAAGAAACATAGATCAATTGATTAAATTTAGTGGGGGTGATGAAGTATCTGTAATAAATATTTTATATCGTTTTTTAGTTAGGGGTTGGATAAGAAAGACTAGAGAAGTAGGAGAGTATGAAGATAAAGAATTTGCTGAATTATTAAAGGTTTTAGAAACATTGTTTGATATTTTTAAAGTTATAAATCAGTCTCTTACTAATGAAATGGGAATAAAGGCTCAGGAGGTGATAAGAAGAGCAAGGAAGTTATTAGAACCGGATCATCAAAAAATTTTTTTCGACCTTTCACTTGAAGAACCCGATAAATTAAATATGAGAATTATATTTAAAAATATTGCTACACATTTTCCTGCTCCACAACAAAGGTTGATATTTATAGATGCCTTTCAAGAGCTTTATTTAAAAATTTTAGAGGAGGCTGAAAAATTTTTAGGTAGAAGAATTATTCAAGAAATCGTTCGAGAGATTCAAAAAACAAAAGAAGATATTGAGAAATTTTATATACATACTGCTTTGAAGTCCCGTATATTAGGTGTTTTAGATACAATCGTAAAAAAATTTTTCTAATATTGGAGGCATTTTATGAAACTTGCATCTGATATTTCCCAAATTGTTCTTTTACTTTCTTTAACATTAACTGTCTATTTAGTTATTCTTATAGTTTTTTATTATGCTAGAGGGAAATATAAAGGGGGGATAATTGAGAGTGTTATTAATCTTATTATTGCTACTATAGGATTTTTGCTTGTTTCTGATACAGCTCTCTTTCTTGCATCAACTTATGATTTTGTTACAAGCTATACAATTCATGTCATTTTTAAAATTGTGGCTATGACCTGTTTGGCAGTCGGTGGATTGAAATTTTTTGTTAAATAAGCTATTCAGGTTGTATTCTAAAAACATTAAAAATAGCACCTTTTCTTTGTGCCTCTTCTACAATACGTAGATTTGTAGGTCTTAATTCAATATGCATTTCTTCTTTAACACCAATTTTTGACTCTTCAGAAAGAATGGCTTTGATTAATCCTTTTTCTAAAAGAATTATTCCTTGTTTTTTATCTTGAGGAAATTGCACTTCTATATAACCTGTAAATTTTTCATCTTTTAATTTAGCAATAAGCATCCCTAAATGGGAAAATTCAGCAGATAAATTTTTGTAAATTAATTTTACTGGATGAGAAAATACTTTTGTGAGAAGATTTACTGTTTCAGGAGGCAGTTTATATACAGTAATATATCCATTTGGATTTTTACGAGCAAGTGCTAAGATTTCTTTTACTGCTTTTTGTCCACTATATCTTTCTCCTTTAATCTCTTCTGCTCCACTGACAACATCTCCTTCCATTAAAAAGATTACACATTCTGCATTTGGGAAGATAAAATGAATTTGTCCAGTAAATTCATCCCTTTTAAGACTGAATAAAAATTTATCTATATCAATAAAAAAAGTCTTTAAATTTTTATAAACTATTTCACCTTTAGGTAATATCATTTGAAAAAAATTATCATACTTCAAAATAATATGTCAATGCAATCTTTTAAGACATTGTTTCAACTCTAAAGCATTTTTAACTGCATAACCAAAAGCATCGTTATTGAAGTAAATAAATACATCTTTGCCCTGTTTTAGACAATTTTTGATAAATATAGCATCAGCTTTAATCTCTTCTATAGTATAACAACCTGTATAAAGTCTTTGAGTAGGTGGGCCATGGCGCCTTATATAAATAAAGGGGAAGTCTATAGGTGGAGTGACTTTAAGCCCTGGCCAATCAGCATGACATATGGTCATTTTAAATTTTTTTAAAATTTCATAAACTTCAGTACAAAACCAAGAAAGGTGTCTAAATTCAAAGGCATGATATAAATTTTTATATGCATTAAGTTGTTTAAGAAAATACTTTAGTCTTTCTAAATCACATTTAAATCCTGGTGGCAACTGCCATAATATTACACCTAATTTTTCTTTCAAAAAAACTACTCTTTCAAAAAATTGGGACAATGGCTGTTCTATATCTTTTAATCTTTTAATATGAGTGATAAATCGACTTCCTTTAACAGCAAAAATAAAATGTTCAGGTGTACGATTATACCAGCTTAAAAATGCTTTTATCTGTGGTAATCGATAAAATGTAACATTTAATTCAACTGTATCAAAAAATTGACTATAATATTTAAGCTCTTGACTCTGTGGTAATTTGGCTGGATAAAATACTCCTTTACGCCAGTGAGCATAATGATAACCACTTGTTCCAATAAATAATTTACCTACCAAAACTAATTCCCTTTATCTCACCAATTCCAGTTAAACTAAATATAATCATAAACTTTTTATCATTGTAAATATCACTATAAGCAAATTCTATTCCCCAACATTGAGCTTCATAACGTAAGGAAAAGCGAGTTTCAATATCACGGTTATAATAAAAAGAATGACTATTATAAAAATGCATAGACCAATTTTTTATTAATTGCAAAAATATCTCTGTTCCCAAATCCTGTGTTTCATTAATCCGATATTGATAGTTAAACTTGATAAAATCACCTCGCTTTGTTATAAAGCGAAAGTGTGTATTAGTTTCTTTAACACCTTTACCATAAGGTGAAATAGTTACTTCTGTATCTAAATAAATTTCCCAAAAAGGTTTTAATTGAAGTTCTATTAAAATATCTTTAAAAGGACGACGTTTTTCTTTTGGGATGTCCTTTCTACGAGCTTCTTTGAAATCATATGTCTGACTAACAGAAAGACGCATCAATTCTTGCAATTGTCCTTTTCTTTCTATGAGTAAATATTGAGTGAGGCTATAAGTCACTTCATTATGTTTTAAAAGACGATCAATACCGTCAAAATAAGGTAAATCACTCTGGTCAACATCTGGTCTAAACCTATAAATTATTTTAGGCTCTAAATGATGAATAAATGAGCCTAGATAATAACGCCATAAATCTGTTTTTACTTCTATTGATGTTTCATAAAGAAAACGACTTAAATGTTCTTCTTTTAAAAAATAATTTGTCCTCATTAAACTAAGTTTAGGTAATATTTCAAAATATTTTGTTTTAAGAGGAAGGGAAAAAGTTGGAGCAAAATGGATTCTATGTCCTTTTATACCTCTTTGTCGCCAAAAATGTGTATAAATAGTGTCCCATTTAAGAAAAAAAGGTGTTTTCCATAATTTAGTATCCTGCCGTTTAAAGGATATTTGGGGTAAACGTTGTAATGTAAATTCATCCTGGCTTTTATCAAGATTTTGAGTATAATGAGCTTCAGCAATAATGCTATATTGTCCCCAGTTTTTTGTAAGACTTAAATTTGACTCTCTTATCAAGGCTGTTTCTTCAGTGCTTAAACCTCGATGAAAATATCGAAAAAATTCTTTGTCACAATAGCGATAGTTATTAAGACCTTCTGTAAACTCTTTGAGATAATCTTTATCGCTTACTAAATCTATATCTAATTGAGCATAAATTCCTCCAGGTAACATTTGATCTTGTTTTGAACGAAGCCACCAGCGATTTTTAGAAAAAAGCCTATCATGTAAATAATCAAAATAAAAAAAGCCTTTATCAGTTTCATTTAAAATATAACGAAATTCTATTCCTTGGAACCACCCCCGATTGCTTAAATAGCGTTGATAAAAAGTTGCATCTATATTAGGTTTTATATCCCAAAAAAAGGGTAGGGTAATATCAAAGCCATCACGTTCTGAATAACCAAAATAAGGGAAAAGGAAGCCTGATTGACGTTTTGTTTTAGCTGGAAGGATTAAATAAGGCATATAAGCAAGAGGGATACCTTTTGTCCAAAAACTGAGATGAGAAACTGTAGCCCAACCTTCAACAGTAACTCTCATCTTTTTGGCACGAAAACACCAAACTGGCTTTTCTCCATCACATGTTGTGATCTGGGCATTTTCAACAACATAAGTGCGTTTTCCTGTTTTTTTAATTTCTTTCCCCCTAATATAAATATGATTTTCACTCATAAAGGCTTCTGCCTGATAAAGGGTTCCTTGATAAGTATTAAGGTCAAATGTGCCAGATTCTGCTTTAAACCAATCTTTGCCTGTTTTAAAAAATACATTGCCTTCAAACACAGCTTTATTTTTATTCATATCAACAATAACTTTTTCTGCTTCTATCAATTTATCTCCTTGTTTTAAAACTACATTACCATAAGCTTCATAAACATTTTTAAGACGGTCATAAACAATTTTTTTAGCCTTTACAAAAACAGGTAAAGAAGTTTTTTTAAAGGTTTTAGCTAAAGTTGCAGAGGCTAAAATAAAAACTATTGAAATAGAGATTATTATTCTGGAATACATTTAATAAAAACCTCTCTCGCTTCGGCCACAGTATACAGGGAGCCTGTAATGAGAACAAGGTCATCTGGGTATGCGATGGAAAGGGCTATTTTTATAGCCTTTGGAATAGAAGGAATAGTTTTAATTTCTATTTTTTGATTATATTTTTGGACTATTTTTTTTAAAGATTCAGGCTCTGCTGCACGTTCTATTTTAGGAGCAGTTAAAATTAAAATATTTGCCAAAGGAAACAATATTTTTATCATTTTTTTTATATTTTTATCTTTCATAATACCTAAAATAAGAATCAAATTGTTAAATTGATAAAGAGAAAGCGTTTTTTTTAATGCTGATATTCCAGCAGGATTGTGAGCGCCATCCAAAACAACTTTTGGTTTTTCGTTTACTACTTCCCACCTTCCTGGCCAAGTAACTGTTTTTAAAGCAATTCTTATGGCTTTTTCTTCTATTAAAAAACCTTGATTTTCTAAAAGTTCTATTGCTCCCAGAGCTAAAGTAGCATTTTTTATTTGATGTGGCCCAAACAGATTGAGAGAAAGAGAAGGAATATATTTTTTAATACCAAGATAATTAAATCCTATTTTTGTTTTATAATGCTTTATGTCTTTACCTAATCGATAAATTGGGGCTTTCTTCATCTGACAAATCTTTGAGAATAAAGAAATAAGATGTTTTTGTGTTACGCCAGTAATAAGAGGTTTTTTTGATTTGATAATACCAGCTTTTTCAAAAGCAATCTTTTCTAATGAATATCCAAGCCAACGCTGATGTTCAAGGGCAATATTCGTAATAATACTTACCTTTGGCAATAAAAGATTAGTAGCATCAAGTCTTCCTCCCATTCCAGTTTCTATTACTGCTAAATCTACTTTATTTTCAGCAAAATAGATAAAACAAAGAAGGGTGAGGAATTCAAAATAAGTAAGCTCATTATTAGATAGATATTTCTTTATTTCTTTAACAAAAAAAGAAAATTCTTCCTTTGAAATAAGTTTACTATTTATTTGAATGCGCTCTCTTACAGAATGTAAATGAGGAGAAGTAAAAAGCCCTACTTTATAGCCTGCTGTTTCTAAAATCTTTGCTAAAATAACAGCAGTAGAGCCTTTACCATTTGTACCAGCAATATGAATAGCAGAAAAATGTAATTGAGGCTGACCAAAGTAAGAAAGTGCTAAAGCAATATTGTCTAATCTTGGTTTTATTCCCTTTGCCTGAAGTTTGTTAATAAAATTGATTGCTTCTTTATAATACATAAAGATTGAAATAAATATTACACTCTTTCCATTTTTGCAAGCGAGAGCTATATATTATATATGGAAAGGGACGAATATTTTATGAGATTAGCTATTAAAGAAGCCCTTAAAGCAGAGGCAGAAAATGAAGTGCCAGTAGGTGCTGTTTTGGTTAAAGGAGAAGAAATTTTAGCTATGGCGCATAATCAAGTGATTCAGAAAGCGGATCCTACAGCACATGCTGAAATATTAGTTTTGAGAGAAGCAGCATTAAAGCTAAAAAATTATCGCTTGCTAGATACAGAACTTTATGTTACCATTGAACCGTGTATGATGTGCGGTGGGGCTATTATTCAGGCAAGGATAAAGCGACTTATATTTGGTGCATTTGAGCCTAAAATGGGTGTATTCGGTTCACTCTATGATTTAAGTCAAGATAAAAGGATTAATCATCGTTTAGAAGTTAAAGCTGGGATTTTAGCAGAAGAAATCCAAACTATTATGCAACAATTTTTTAAAAAGCGGAGAGGTACCGAAGAGGTCATAACGGGGGCGACTCGAAATCGCCTTGCCCCTTAAAGGGGCACGTGGGTTCGAATCCCACCCTCTCCGCCAGGCGGAGAGATGCCCGAGTGGCCGAAGGGGCACGACTGGAAATCGTGTGTGCGTCTAAAAAGGCGCACCGTGGGTTCGAATCCCACTCTCTCCGCCATGAATTGGAATAAATTGGTAGCCGGGCCCTGTACGACGGAATCCCATGAACCCCGCCAGGCCCGGAAGGGAGCAACGGTAAGTGGGTAATTCCGTGTGTTGCAGGTAGCCTGGCTGCCATAACACTAACAGCCAATCCGTTTCTTATTTGTTATGTCTTATTTAGTATTAGCTAGAAAATGGCGTCCACAGAGTTTTGAAGAAGTTGTAGGTCAACTGCATGTTACTCAAACCCTTCAAAATGCCATTAAAGCAAATAGGGTACCTCATGCTCTTTTATTTTGTGGGCCTAGAGGTGTAGGTAAAACAACTGTTGCTCGCATCTTAGCAAAGGCTCTTAATTGTGAAAAAGGCCCTCTTCCTGAACCTTGTAATCAATGTGTTATTTGTCAGGAGATTGCCTCAGGTACATCAGTAGATGTGCATGAGATAGATGCTGCTTCTAATCGTGGGATTGATGAGATTAGGGAAATTAGAGAAAATGTAAAATACCTTCCTTCTAGAGGGCGATATAAGGTTTATATTATTGATGAAGTTCATATGCTTACAAAAGAGGCTTTTAATGCTTTACTTAAAACTTTAGAAGAACCACCTTCACATGTAGTTTTCATCTTTGCTACTACTGAACCTCATAAAATTCCAGCTACTATCCTTTCTCGCTGCCAACGTTTTCCCTTTAGACGTGTAAGTACACGACTTATTTATGAAAGAATTAAAAAAATTGCTTTAGAAGAAAAAATAGAAATCAAAGAGGCAGCTATCTGGTTGATAGCAAGGGTAGCAGCTGGAAGTTTAAGAGATGCCTTAAGCTTACTTGATCAAGTAATTTCTTTTACTCATCCTCCAATTGACATTAAACATGTGCAAGCTATTTTAGGTATATTTGACAATTCTTTTATTTTTGAAATTATTAAGGCTATCCTTAATCAAGATGTAAAAAAAGTTATGGAAATTATAGCAAGAATTTCTGAAGAAGGTGAAGATTTAAGAGAATTTTATTATCAATTAGTTTCTTATTGGCGTAATATGTTAATGCTCAAAATTAATCCAGAGACTTCATTGGTAGATTTACCTGATGATGAATTGATTGTTTTAAAAAATATGTCCAATCACATTTCACTTTCTCAATTAGAACAACTTTTTATGATGCTTTTAACAGAGGAAAATATGTTACGTTTTACTACACAACCTCGTTTTGTCCTTGAAGGTTTGCTTCTTAAAATGGCAGAATTTAGCCGTATTGTGCCTATTGAGACGATTATTGAGAAATTGGCTATGCCTTCTCTTGAAAAGAAAGTAGCTGAAGTAAAAGAAATTGAGGAAAAACCAATTGAACCTACATTTAAAGATGCACTTTTAAAAATCTTAAAAAGAGAGAGTCCAATACTAGCTATTATAGTAGAAAATGCTCAATTTAGTTTAAAAGATTCAATTTTAAATGTAAGTCTTTCTGATGCTCATGCTAAGTTATTAAAAGAGGAAGGTTTTTTAAAAATATTTAAAAAGGCATGTAATCAAGTGTTAAAAAAAGATTATGAATTAGTGATTGGAACAAATGATGGTGAAGAAAGATTGATTATAAAAAATCAACAAAAGGATTTTGATCTTTTAAAAGAAGTGTTAAAAATCTTTGGTGGGGAAGTTGTAAGAAATAAAAATGAGGTAAAAAATGAATATTAATCAATTGATGAAACAGGCAAAAAAGATTCAAGCAAAGATAGCTGAATTACAAGAAGAGATGGCAAAAAAGACTGTTGAGGCCTCAGTTGGTGGGGGAATGGTGAAAGTGGTAGCTAATGGTCGTCAAGAAATTGTTTCTATCAGTATTGATCCAGAGGTAGTTAATCCAGATGATGTGGAGATGCTTCAAGATTTAATATTAGCAGCAGTAAATGAAGCATTAAAGCGCTCTCAAGAAATGGTGGCAGAAGAAATGAGCAAACTTACTGGAGGATTACGCATTCCAGGATTATTTTAAAATAATCCAACTTTCTAAAGGAGATAGCAATGTATACAGAGGTTCAACAAAGAACTCTGGTTGAAAAGACACGTTCTCTTTTACAATACTTAAAAGAACACCCAGCTCGTAATATTTCTTTAAGCGAAGCAAAAAAGATTATAGATGATTTACGTACAGTTATAGTTTATCATGATTGGCGATATTATGTATTGAATGACCCAGTAATTTCTGACTATGAGTATGATACTCTTTTTCGTTATTTGGAATCTGTTGAAAAACGTTTTCCTCAACTTATTACTCCAGACTCTCCTACACAACGTGTAGCAAGTGATGTTACAAAGGTCTTTCCTGAGGTGCCTCATCTTTCTAAAATGCTTTCTTTAGATAATGCTTATGGTGAAGAAGAATTAAGAGATTTTCATCGGCGAGTTACTCAAGGGTTAGGCATTGATAATGTTGAATACATATGTGAACCAAAGTTTGATGGTGCAGGTATTGCATTAATATATGAAGGTGATTATTTAAAACGAGGTGCTACTAGAGGAGATGGTGCAAGAGGAGAAGATATTACTCCAAATATAAAAACTATACGAACAATACCATTAAAGGCTCCTTTTTCTCAATTTGGTATCCATCAAGTAGAAATTCGTGGTGAAGTAGTTATAAATAAAGAAGCTTTTCGTAAAATTAATGAAGAACGTTTAGAAGAAGGGTTATCTCCATTTGCTAATCCACGTAATGCAGCAGCTGGTTCATTGCGTTTACAGGATCCAAGAGAAGTAGCAAAGAAGAAATTAGATGCTTTTGCTTATCAAATCACTTATGCTATCGATAAGAATGGACAAGATTTATTAGGTAATAAGATAAGAAGTCATTGGGAAACTTTAAAAATCTTACGTGAATGTGGCTTTAAAGTAAGTCAAGAAGTACATTTATGTCAAGGTATAAAAGAGGTAATTTCTTTTTGCAAAGAATGGGAGAAAAGAAGAGATAAGTTTGATTATGAAATAGATGGAGTGGTTATTAAAGTGAATGATATTGTGTTTCAACAAAGGTTAGGAGAAACATCTCATCATCCACGTTGGTCTATTGCTTTTAAGTTTAAACCTAAACAGGCAACAACCCGTCTTTTGAGAGTAGTATTTCAAGTTGGTAGGGTGGGTAGCATTACTCCGGTAGGCGAACTTGAGCCAGTAGAAGTAGGAGGGGTTACTATTAGTCGAGTTTCTCTTTTTAATGAAGACTTTGTAAAGGAAAAAGATATTAGAGTAGGAGATACAGTATTAGTAGAACGGGCAGGTGAGGTCATTCCTTATATAGTAAAAGTTATTCCTGAAGCTAGAACAGGGAAGGAAATTTCTATTACTTTCCCAAAAAATTGTCCCTCTTGTGGTAGTCCTATTGTAAGATTGCCAGAGGAAGCTGCTTGGCGTTGCTTGAATATTCGATGTCCTGCCCAGCTGATGGAACGTCTTAAACATTTTGCTTCAAGAAGAGCTATGGATATTGAAGGATTAGGACATAGAACAGCAAGGGTGCTAGTTTTAAGTAAACTAGTAGAGGATGTGGGTGACCTCTATTACCTCACAGAAGAAAAATTGCTTGTAGAATTGCCCAAACGAATGGAAGCTATTGGAGAACCTAGACCTACATTTATTGGTGAGCTTAATACAAAAAAATTATTAAAAGGTATTGAAGCCAGTAAAAATCGCCCTTTACATCGGGTTATTTATGCTATAGGTATTCGCTATGTAGGCTATACTATAGCTAATTTATTAGCAGAAATGGTTAATTCTATAGATGAGTTAATGAATATACCTATGGAGAAACTTGAACAAACACCTGGTATTGGGCCAAAAATTGCTAGAAGTATAAAGGAATTCTTTTCTATATCTGAAAATATCAAAGTAATTGAAAAGCTGAAAAAAGCTGGTGTTCGTATGTCAAAAGAGGAGCTAAAGGGCCCATTAAGTGGAAAAGTGTTTGTCTTTACTGGTGCATTATCTTCTATGACAAGAGATGAGGCAAAAATGAAGGTAGAAGCATTAGGAGGTAAATCTTCTGATTCGGTCAGTCGAAAAGTAACTTATGTAGTAGTAGGTGAAAAACCTGGTTCAAAATTGGAAAAGGCAAGGCGTCTTGGTGTTAATATCATTAATGAAGAAGAATTTTTGAAAATGATTGGAGAAAGATAACTGATAAAATTTAAATTTTTCTTGGACCAAATATTTTTGTACCTATCCGAATAAGGTTTGCCCCTTCTTCAATAGCAATCTTATAAGAATCACTCATCCCCATAGATAAATAGCGCATCTCTACATTTGGAATATTTAATCTTTTTATCTCTTCAAATAATTCCTTTGTTAATCGGAAATAAGGGCGTAATTTTTCTGCATCATCTAACCAAGGCCCCATAGTCATTAAGCCCATAATTTTAATATTATTTAAAGGAGAAATACGTTTAATTAAATTTATCACTTCCTCTGGCATTACACCTGCCTTTTGTGGCTCTTTAGCACTATTAACCTCAATCAATATAGGCATTATCTTATTTATCTTTTTACATCTTTTATCAATCTCCTTTGCTAATTCATAACTATCTACTGTTTCAATCATATCAAATATCTCTACTGCCTTTTTTACTTTGTTTTTCTGTAAGTGACCAATCATATGCCATTTTGCCACTAAATTTACCTTTTCTTTTGCCTTCATTGCCTCCTGCACATAATTTTCCCCAATAATTTTAATGCCTGCCCTAATGGCTTCTTCTATCTCTTCTGGACTACGAGTCTTTGCTGCTGCCTCAAGTATTACCCCTTCTGGCAATTCTTCTAAAATAGCCTTTACATTCTCCCTAATCATTTTATACCTTTATAAGCTCTATAGACTGTATATTTTTAAAATTTTGGTCTCATAATAATTAATATCAGAGCATCATTTCCAAAAATTCCATATTTTTGCATAATATTGGGCAATTTTAACAGATCATTTTTTGTAATTTCCTTTATTTTTAAATTAAGACCATTCAAAAAAGTTATTATTAATTTTATATCCTCTGCAAGTTTTTTAACTTTTTCTTTATTAAAAGTATTTTATGAAATACCTCATCTATCACTCGTGTTTTATTTGTCCAAGTTCATTAAGTTTAAATACTTCCTTACTCATTCCATATAGATGATATATGAAGGCATTTGCATCAACAAATACAGCTTTTATCTTCTGTTATTTTTCTCACATATTCTTTATTTTTTGTTCTAAAAATACCAAAAAACTTTTCTGAATTTGTTTTTAAAGTATCTTGGTAGATCTCAAAAGCTTTTTTTTGTATCTCTTTATATGAAGGAATTTCTCCCTTTTTTTCGTCCATTAGCATTTTTATAGCCTTCTTTATGTATTCTTTTAATCCTAAAGGCACTTGAACTTTTCTTTGTTTTCCTTCTCTATTCCAAGCCTTACGAACAGGCAGATTTAATTCTTCCTTGACCTGAGCTATATAACAGGTCTTAAATGTTGCTGGAGAATTAATCATTTTCATAAAATCCCCTTCTTTTAAATACAGTTTCTTAAATTAGAGTATTTTAATATAGACTATTTTAAATTTATTTCAAGTAGTTAAAATTTTAATAAATCCACATAACTTGACAGCATCGTTAACTTATTATTATTTAAGGTTAACATGTTTTTAAAGGATATAATTCAGGAATTGAAAGATATTAAAAAAAATAATCTTTTTCGCTACTTAAGAGAAATAATATTATTAGATCCTATTCATGCCATTATTGAAGGGAAAGAGGTCACTTTGTTTTGCTCAAATAATTATTTGGGGCTTACTCATCATAAAGAGGTAATTAAGGCAGCAAATGAGGCTTTAGAAAGGTATGGTGTTGGTGCTGGGGCAGCAAGATTGATTAGTGGGCATAATCCTCTTTATAAAGAGCTTGAAAATGCATTAGCTGAATTTAAGCAAACAGAAAAAACTCTTGTTTTTTCTACAGGCTATACAACAAATATAGGAACAATATCTGCCCTTGTAGGCAGAAGGGATGCCATTTTTTGTGATAGATTAGCCCATGCCTCTATTATAGATGGTTGTTTTTTAAGTGGGGCAAGGTTTTTTCGTTTTAAGCACAATGATTTGGTACATTTAGAGAAATTGATTAAAGAGGCAAATGCTTTTAGAAGGCGACTTATTATTACAGAAGGTGTATTTTCTATGGATGGTGATATAGCCCCTTTACCAGAGATTTATGAAATAGCAAAAAAGTATGATGCCATTTTGCTTGTAGATGATGCACATGGAACAGGTGTGCTTGGAGAAGGAAGGGGCAGTTTGTTTCATTTTAATATTAAGGGAGAAAGAATCATTCAGATGGCTACTTTGAGTAAAGCCATTGGTGCATTGGGAGGATTTGTGGCAGGGAATAAAGACTTAATAGATTATCTTATTAATAAAGCACGTTCCTTTATTTTTACTACAGCATTGCCACCTTCTGTTATAGCAGCAGCAAAAAAGGCAATAGAGATTATAGAAAAAGAACCAGAGCATTTAAAAAGGTTAAAAGAAAATATTTATTTTTTAAGGAAAGGGCTTAATGACTTAGGATTTAAATTGCCATCTTATCCTACACCTATTATTCCTTTAATTTTAGGCAATGAAGAAGATGCTTTAGATTTAAGTAAAAAGCTTTTTGATGCTGGTTTTTTTATCCCAGCCATCCGTCCACCTACAGTGCCAAAGGGGAGTTCAAGATTGCGTATAACTATAAGCAGTGTACATAAAAAAGAAGATATTGAGAGCCTTTTAGATGCAATTGAGTTTTTTTATCACAGGAACAGACACAGAGGTAGGTAAGACAGTTGTATGTGCTATTTTAGGTCTTTCCTTTAAACAAAGAGGGATGAATGTTGGTTATTTTAAGCCTGTACAATCTGGGGCAAAAAATCTTTTACCACCTGATGCCATATTTTTAAAAAAGATGCTTGATTTAAAAGAGGATCCAAAGAGATTATGTGCTTATATATTTGAGCCAGCTACTTCCCCCCATTTAGCCGCAAAATTAGCCAATATAGAAATAGATCCCATTTATATTAAAGAACAATTTGAAAGATTTAAAAATCAATATGAAGTCCTTTTAGTAGAAGGGGCAGGAGGGATTTTTGTTCCATTAAAGAAAGATTTTTTTATAAAAGATTTAATCAAAATGCTTGATTTACCTTTAATTATTGTCTCAAGACCATTCCTTGGCACTTTAAATCATACCTTCCTTACCATTGAATGTGCAAAAAAGGCAGGAATAAAGGTTTTAGGTGTAATAGTTAATAAAGTACCATTTAAAAAAGATAAAATAATTGAGGACAATATAGAGACGATTAAATGGAAGGCAAATGTTTTAGCTGTAATCCCTGAGATTGATTTAAAAAAAGAATTACTTTTAGAAGTGGCTAAAGAGATAGAGATTTAAATGAAAGAGATTGAACATTTAAGATACATAGATACACATATTATTTGGCATCCATTTACACAGATGAAGGAGTATGAGAATGAGAATGCACCTATTATTGTAGCAGGTGAAGGAAATTATTTAATTGATATTGAGGGGAGACGTTATTTGGATGGTGTTTCTTCTTTATGGGTAAATATTCATGGACATAGGGTAAAGGAGATAGATGAGGCAATAAAGAGACAGCTTGATAAGATTGCCCATTCCACCCTTTTAGGTATTGGTAATGTGCCTTCCATTCAATTGGCAGAAAAGCTTATAAAGATTACACCAAAATGTCTTACCAAAATATTTTTTTCAGACAATGGTTCTACTGGAGTAGAGATTGCCTTAAAGATGGCATTCCAATACTTTCAAAATATTGGAAAGAAAGAAAAAAAGAGGTTTCTTTCCTTTTATAATGCATATCATGGAGACACTTTAGGAGCAGTTGGTGTAGGGGGTATCTCCCTTTTTCATCAAATTTATGGAGATATTGTTATTTCATCTATAAAGGTACCTTCTCCCTATTGTTATCGCTGTCCTTATAAGAAAGAGCCATTAAATTGTAATAAAGAATGTTTTAAAGATTTAGAAGAAAATATAAGAAAATATGCATCTTCTTTAGCTGCTGTTATTATTGAGCCCATTATTCAGGCAGCAGCAGGTATGATTGTTTTTCCTAAAGGATATTTAAGGTTTTTAAGAGAACTATGTAATCATTATGAAATACTGCTTATCTGCGATGAAGTAGCAACTGGTTTTGGCAGAACAGGTAAGATGTTTGCCTGTGAACATGAGGATGTTTGCCCTGATTTTATGGTCTTAAGCAAAGGGATTACAGGTGGATATCTACCTTTAGCAGCGACATTAACAACAGAAGAGGTCTATCAGGCATTTTATGATGATTATGAAAAGTTAAAGACATTCTTTCATGGTCATTCTTATACAGGCAATCCTTTAGGATGTGCAGCTGCTATAGCAAATATAGAACTATTTGAAAAAAATAAAGTAATAGAAAGACTTTCTCCTAAAATTGATTTGCTCAAAAAGGAGCTTGAAAGATTTTTTGAGCTTAAGCATGTAGGGGACATAAGGCAGGCAGGTTTCATGGTTGGGATAGAGCTTGTAAAGGAAAAAAGAAAAAAAACTCCTTTTCCTTTAAAGGAGCGTATAGGGCATAAAGTCATTAGAGCAGCAAGAAAAAGGGGATTAATTATAAGACCACTTGGTGATGTGATTGTTATCCTTCCACCATTAAGTATTAGTGAAGAAGAATTAAAGTTTCTTTGTCATGTAGTTTATGAAAGTATAAAGGAAGTAACAGATGGAATGTAAGATATTTTTAAAAAATGTTTTAGATACACCCACCTATTTTTTATCTCCTCCTTCTGCCAAAGATAATGCCATTGTTTTACATGGTTATGGAAGTAATAAAGAGGAGATAATTGGTTGTGCCTTAACAATAGCAAGGGCAAATTTTAATGTATATGTGCCTGACTTACCAGGTCATGGAGAAAATAAAGAAACATTTAATTTAAAGACATTAAAAAAATTTGTTGAAGGACTTAAAAGATTTGAATTTAAATTAGCTCTTGGTCATAGCCTTGGGGCAAGGATTGTCTTTCAGCTTCCTTGTGAAAGGATTATCTTAATTTCCCCTCCTTTAGAAGCTATATTTGATGGGACAAAAAAAGAACTTTTAACTATTTTAAGAGCAAGAAGGGTAAAAGAAGAAAAATATTATGAAGGTTTAAGAGATGCCTTGAAATCATTGCCAATAACTTTTAAAGCATTTAAGGAAATTTTGTTTATTTATGCAAAAAATGATCTTTTAACTGTCAAAGAGGCAGCAAAAAGGGCAAGGGTATTAAATATAAAAATAGAAATTATCCCTGATGCAAATCACAATGATGTTATTTCATCTCAAATTACTTTTAAAAGGATAAAAGAATGGTTATCCCATTCTCTTTATTAGCTGATTTATATGAAAATAAAATAAATTTTTGGTTTTATTATTATATTGCAGATGCCTTATGTAAATTAATAAAAGATTTTTCTTTCAAAAATATTTTAGAGCTTGGAGCAGGTACAGGTATCTCTACGCAGGTTTTAAAAAGATACTTTCCTAAGGCAAAGATTTTTGCTACTGATCCATGTATAGAGATGTTGAGATTAGCAAAAAATAAGAATTTAAATAATGTAGATTATCTTGTTTTAAAAGCAGAGGATGTTATTTCTCTTAAAGAAAAATATGACCTTATCTTTGGTAACTTTTGTTATCATTGGTTTGAAAATGGTACAGCAATTAGATTAAAAAAATGTCTTAAAAAAGATGGTGTTTTAGCCTTTTCTATACCAATCAATTGTGCAGATGGTCTTTTAGGAAATAAGTTACTTTTAAATGTTTATCGCAATTTAAAAAAACATTATCATTTTTCTCATAGACCTTCATTGAGGTTTAAAGAGATATTAAAAGAGTTTAAGGACTTTAAATTATCTTACCATTTTCTCTCTTTTTCTGAATCTTATTCTGCTAATGAATGGTTTAAAATCTTATATAGTCGTGGTTCATGGCATTATCTTTTTAAAGGATATATAAAAGAGGCAAAAGATTTTTGGTTAAAATATGAAAATAAAAAAGAAATACCTTTAAGATGGCATATTTTACTTTTAATTGGGATTAATAATGGAAAATCTTAAACTTATTGAAGAAATAGCAAAAAGGATATTAAAAGGTAAAGATATCTCCTTTGATGATGCTTATTATTTAATGAAAATAAAAGGGGCAGATATTTATCATCTTCTTGCTTGGGCAAATCAGATAAGGGAGAAATTTAAAGGTAAAATAATAAATTTTTGTGGTATTATCAATGCAAAGTCAGGAAAATGCAGTGAAGATTGTGCCTTTTGTGCCCAATCAATTTATCATAAAACAAAAATAAGAGTTTATCCTTTAATGAGTGTTAAGGAGATTGTTTCTGAGGCAAAAGAGAGGATAAAACAAGGGGCAAAAAGAATAAGTATTGTAACAAGTGGACGAAAAGTAAATAATGAAGAATTAAAGATAATCTGTGAGGCAATAAGATATATAAAAGATATGGGGGTATTTAGCTGTGTATCTTTAGGGTTACTTGATAAAGAAGCACTTTTAAAATTAAAAGAAGCAGGTTTAAATCGTTATCATCACAATCTTCAAACATCAGAGGATTTTTATCCAAAGATATGTACAACTCATAGTTATGAAGAAAAAATAAATACTATAAAAGATGCAAAAGAAATAGGGCTTTCTGTTTGTTGTGGTGGCATTATGGGGATGGGAGAAAAAGAAGAGGATCAAATAAAATTAGCATTTTTATTAAAAAAATTAAATGTAGATGCAATACCAATAAACTTTCTTCATCCAATTGCTGGAACAAGATTGGAACATTTAAAACTTTTAACTCCACTTAATTGCTTAAAGATTATTGCCATTTATCGTTTTATTTTGCCAGATAAAGAGATTATTATCTGTGGTGGAAGGGAATTAAATTTAAGGCAATTACAAAACTTTATGTTTGTTGCTGGAGCAACTGGCACTATTGTTGGAAACTATCTCACTACAAAAGGACGCACCCCAGAGGCAGATATAGAATTGGCAGAGGATATGGAGTTAAAAATTAAATAACTCTGTTTCCCAAAATCCTGGGAAGGATTTTTTTACACAATCTGGATTTATGATTTCAATCTCTGGTACTTTAAGTCCAGCAATAGCAAAACTCATAGCAATACGATGGTCATTATACGTTTCAATAATGGTTCCATGTGGTTTTCCACCCTCAATAATAAGACCATCCTTTTTTTCTTCTACATTTATACCTATCTTTTTTAACTCATTAGCTAAAGCATGGAGACGGTCACATTCTTTATAACGTAAATGGGCAACATTTTTTATTTCTGTAACACCTTTTGCAAATGCAGCTACTATAGCTAAAGTAGGTACTACATCAGGCATATTGTTCATATCAACACTGATCCCTTTTAAATCTTTACCTATTACTTTTATTCCATTTTCTTTTATTTCAACCTTACAGCCCATTTTTTCTAAGATCCAAACAAATCCTATATCTGCTTGAGCAGAATCAGCATTAATTGGGCTTACTGTAATTTCACCTTTTAAAATAGCAGCTGCTGCCCAAAAATAAGATGCAGTTGAACAATCACCCTCAATGATATAATCTCTTGCCTTATAATTACCCTTTGGCACAAAAAAATATTGATAATCTTTATTTTCTACTTGGATACCAAAATCCTTCATTACTTTAAGAGTTAAATCTACATATGGTTTTGAAGAAAGTTTTCCTTTTACTTCAATAATACAATCATTTTCTGCATAGGGGGCAGCTAATAAAAGACCTGAAACAAATTGGCTACTAATAGATGCATCTATCTGTGTTTTTCCACCTTTAATACCATCTGCCTTAATAATCACTGGAGGACAACCATTGTCTTTTTCTGTATAAGCATCTACTTTCCATATCTTTAATGCATCAATTAAAGGTTGAATTGGTCTTTGTTGCATGCGTTCATTGCCTGTCAAGATAAATTGCCCTTTTCCTAAAGCACAAATGGCTGTTAAAAGACGCATTGATGTACCTGAGTTTCCTAAATAAATTGGATTTTTAGGAGAAGATATCTTTCCATTCTTACCATATATTTTAGCTGTATTATTTAAGGTTTCTATTTTAATACCCATTTGCTTTAAAGCAGATATGGTCAATAAGGTATCTTCAGCTAAAAGCAAATTTTTAAGTAAAGATTCACCTTCTGCCAAAGCAGCAACAATCAATGCCCTATGTGTTAAACTCTTTGAACCAGGAACATTGATATCTAATTTTATCCCTTCATTTAAGGGAAGGATTTTTCTTTTCATTTTTCAATACTTCTTTTGCTACTTTAAACATCTCTTCTACTGGTGCCTCCTTTCCTGTCCACAATCTAAATTGTTCTGCCCCTTGATAAACCAGCATCTTTAACCCTATTACTGTTTGACAACCCATTTCCTCTGCTTCTCTTAAAAGTCTTGTTTTTAAAGGATGATAAACAATATCCATAACTAAAGAAAAATTTTTAAGGATATCCTTTTTTAAAGGAGTATCTTCTATCTTTGGCCACATACCTACTGGTGTAGTATTGATTAATCCATAAGCCTTTATTTCTGAAGCCTTTTCTAAAGGTAATGCCTTTACCTTAAATTCATTTGCTAAGGCTAGCCCTTTTTCATAAGTCCTATTTAAAATAATTATTTCAGCTCCTTCCTTTTTAAGTCCATAAACTACTGCCCTAGCTGCTCCACCAGCACCAAGGACAATAAATCTTTTCTTTGAAATTTCTCCTTTTTCTTTTAAGGAAAGGATAACACCTAACCAGTCAGTATTAAAACCAAAAAGCTTTCCATCTTTATTTACCACTGTATTTACTGCCCCAATCTCTTTTGCTGTTTCATCTATTTTATCTAAAAAAGACATAATTTCTACTTTATGTGGTATAGTCACACTTAGCCCTTTAATGCCAAGTGCCCTTACTCCCTTTATAGCTGATGCTAAATCATTTACTTCAAATGCTACATAAATAGCATTAAGATTATAATAATTAAATGCTATGTTTTGGATGATAGGACTTAAACTATGCCTTACTGGATAACCAATTACAGCATAAACATCTGTTTCTGCATTAATCATTTTTCCATAATAGTCTCTTCTACTTTAATGCCAAAATGGCGACCTGCCTTTTCTATCGCTACAACTACTTCATCACCTGGTTTTAACTGCACTACAGAAATAGGTTTACCTTTAGGGGTGGTAAGACGGATTGTCTCAGCATTTTGCAATATAGTAGAAATTGTTTCCCCTTCTACCTCTGCCTCAACTAATAAAAGTGGACGCCTTTCTACCTTTACCCTACCTACTACACCAGGTCTAGTTTCACCTTGATGATTCACAATTAATACTTCATCTCCTGCCTTTAATTCAGAAAGATACTTTGTCTTCCCACCTATTACTCTGATATAGGCATGTACTGGACCTGCATTTACCCTAAATGGTCTTGGAGTAACATAAGGATTCTCTACATTTTCTGCATGGACAAGGAATAATCCACCACTGCTATTTCCCACAAGCATACCTTCTCCAATAGCCATTAAATCACATGTATCTACACAAACACGATAACCCATCCCCAGTTGTTTAATATTTTTTACTTTAGCCACTTTAACTTCTATCTTCTCTGACCACCTTTTTACTAAATCCAAAATCTTTTTTACCTCACTAATATCCTTTGTATTTACTACTACTCCATCTACACCTCTTTCTAATATTCCAAGTAAAGTTCTAGCTTCTTCTGCAGTGCTTGCCTCAGCAAAGAGATTTGTTGTTTGGGCAACAAGGTTTTCTAATGGAATAATCTTCCAATCTTTAGCTGTGACAACAACAATCTTTTCCTTTGTTAATTTTAAAATCTTTTCTTCATCTTCTTTACTTTTTATCTCATAAAAAACCACATCTTTATCAATCTTTATATCTCCATCTGCTGCTACTGTTTTCATCCTTCCCAAAGCCTTTACTGCTTCAGTCTTTCCTTCTTCTACTACAATGGCATCTGCCCCACCCTCAATAGCGGTAGTAACTAATTTTTTCTGCCAAGGTATAACTTTTACCCATACTTTTTTCATCTTAATCCTCCAATTCTTTCATAGCTTCCTCAACACTTATATTTTCATGGACTATCCTAGCGATAGCCCTTACTATCTTTCTTGGATCTTTATGTTGGAAGGCATTCCTTCCAATAGAAACACCTGCACCACCTGCTTCTATTGCCCCCTTTACCATTTCTAAAACTGCTTTATCTGAATCCATTTTTGGCCCGCCAGCAATCACTACTGGCACTGGACAGCCTTCAACTACCTTTCTAAATGTCTCTGATGAACCTGTATAAGATACTTTTACTACATCTGCCCCCAATTCTGCCCCTAATCTTGCACAATGGGCAATAATATCTGGATCATAACTATCTTTAATCTTTGGCCCTCTTGGATAAACCATGGCTAATAAAGGCATACCCCATTCTAAAGCCTTCTGTGCAACTTCACCAAAATCCCTTAACATTTCCCTTTCATTCTCATCACCAAGATTAACATGGATAGATACACCATCTGCTCCTAATTTTATCGCCTCTTCTACTGTACAAACAAGTGTCTTTGTATTTGGATGTGGAGATAAAGAAGTGCTACCAGAAAGATGAATAATTAAACCTACATCAGGGCCTCCACCTCTATGACCTGCTGTTACAATTCCTTTATGAATAACAATGGCATTTGCTCCCCCAAGCGCTACTTCATTGATTATTGTCTTCATATCTGTTAAACCTAAAATAGGACCAACAGTAACACCATGATCCATAGGTATGATTACAGTCTTTCCTGTTTCTCGATTAAAGATCCTTTCTAACCGTATCCTTTTTCCAATCTGTTTCCCTGCTAAAGCAATTCCCATTTTCAACCTCCTTTTCTATTTTAAAATAAAAAAGCCGTGAAGGTTCACTCCACGGCTTTTCTATTTCAGCCGTGGGCGCCTGTTTGGTCTGCCCACGGCCTTTCTCCTTTTTATAGTTTCAAAAGACAGTGGGCAGACCCCACTTATAATAATAAAAATAACCGTATTTTAAACCTACCTTCTTCATCTCTTTTTCAATCCGAGTCTATTAACATGCAAAAAAAATGTTGTCAATACCATTTTTTTCTTTTATAAAATCTAAAATAATGTTAATTGTAAAATGTGCTAAATGTAAAAGAAAAATATTTAAATATTTAAAAATCGGAAAGGGGCGTTTATTACGTTGCTGGAAGGAACGGATAATTAAAAATTATAGTGTGCAAGAAGGTATTAAAGTTAAATGTCAATGTGGTAATGTGATTGGCATTGATAAAGGAAGATGGATAAAAATGAAACAAAATGCTTTTATTTATTCAGGTACAGTAATAAGGAAATAGGAGTAGTGAGATGTATTATAGGATGTTAAAAGGAACAAATTTAAAAGTATCTGAAATTGGTTTAGGAACGTGGGTTTTAGGAGGTTGGCTTTGGAGTGGAATAGATGAAAAAGAAGCTATAAATACAGTAAAAGAAGCAATAGAATCAGGTATAAATCTTATAGATACTGCTCCTGTTTATGGATTTGGTAAATCAGAAGAAATTGTAGGCAAAGGAATAAAAGGTTTTGATAGAGAGAAGATAATCATTGCTACAAAAGTAGGGCTTGAATGGGATGAAAATGAGAGAATTAAAAGGAATTCTTCAAGAAAAAGGATACTTAAAGAAATAGAAGATTCTTTAAAAAGATTAGATATTGAATATATTGATATTTACCAAATTCATTGGCCTGACAAAAAGACTCCTTTTAAAGAAACAATGGAAACCATGATGGAGTTAAAAGAAAAGGGACTTATAAAATATATTGGAGTAAGCAATTTTTCTGTTGAACAGATGGAAGAATGTAAAAAATATGGAGAATTTAATATCTTACAGCCACCTTATAATTTCTTTGAAAGAGAGATACAGAATGAAATTTTGCCCTATTGTATTAGAAATAATATAGGCATTTTAGCTTATGGCGCACTTTGTCGAGGTCTTTTAACTGGCAAATTTAAAGGGGATGAAACATTTGGGGAAAATGATATAAGGCATTTTGACCCAAAATTTCAAGGAGGTACATTTAAAAAATATGCAGAATTGGTTAAAAAGCTTGATGAAATTGCGCAATCTATAGGAAAGAGAGTGAGCCATTTAGCAATAAGATGGCTTTTGCAACAAAACGGTGTAGATGTAGCTTTAGTAGGAATGCGGAATAGAAAACAACTTAAAGAGAATCTTAAAGCTACAGATTTTGTTTTAGAAAAATCTATTATAGAAAAGATGGAAAAAATATTTAAAGAATCAAATGTGCCTATATTAAGCCCAAAATTTATGGCACCGCCAGATTAAATTATAACAAATCGCGGATTGCCATGTCTTTAACAACTTGCTCAATTATATCTGCTCCAATAATCTTTTTGTCAGTTGCATAGCCTTCGATTAAGGCATGATCACAAATAATGTTTATTATCCTTGGTATACCTTTGGAATAAGTATAAATTCTGTCAATTGCTTGTGCATTAAATATATTGCTTTTCCCACCAGCTTTGATAAGTCTGGTTTTGATATAATTTTCAGTTTCTTTTCGATTAAGTGGATTAAGGATAAATCTTAAGGCTATACGTTGACGCAGTTGTCTCAATTTTGGTGTATTTAATTTTTCCCAAAGCTCAGGTTGACCACAGAGGACAATTTGAAGAAGTTTTTGATTATTTGTCTCTAAATTAAGTAAAAGTCTGATTTCCTCTAAAAGGAGTGGACTTAAATTATGCGCTTCATCAACAACAATGACTACTGCTTTTTGTTCTTCTAAACATTGAGTTAAAAATTTATTTAAGGATATAAGAAAATCTGCTTTATTATTAGGTCTAGATAATCCTAGTCCTTCACAAACCAAATGAAAGAATTCAATTGGTTCTAAAATAGAATTAAAAATAAAAGCAGAAAGACCTCCAGTATGTTTTAGATAATTTAAAAATGACTTTAAAATTGTAGTTTTCCCAACACCTACTTCACCGGTAAGAAGAATAAGCCCTTTTTTCCCTCTTACACCATAAATCAATTGAGCTAATGCTTCACGATAAGATTCTGTAAGATAAAGAAAATCAGGGTCAGGCGTAAGATTAAATGGGTCTTTAGTAAAACCATAAAAATGCTTGTACATTTATAAGCATTTTTTCGAATATTTGTTGTATTGTCAAGCTTTTATTTTGTACCTGTTGACAAAAAAAAGGTTTGAGGTTATAAGCTCGCTATGTTCTAAAGGAATAGAGGTTAAGATGTTTGGCTGGCAAGGTAAATTATTACGTATTGATTTAGAAACAAAAAAGATTTCAATAGAGGATTTAAAAACAGAAGATCTGTTAGACTTTCTTGGAGGTAGAGGTTTAGGAGTAAAATTTTTTACTAATGAAGTAAATGCAGATATAGATCCATTTGCTCCAGAAAATAAAATTGTTATTGCTGTTGGTCCTCTTACTGGCACAGGAGCAAGCAGTGCATCACTTTGTTCAATTGTCACTAAATCTCCTTTAACAAATACCATTATTAGTGCACAAGTAAAACTTTATTTTGGGGCAGAATTAAAGGCTGCAGGTTATGATGTTGTTATTATTGAAGGTAAAGCACTTTCTCCTACTTTAATATCTATTAAAGATGATGATGTATCTCTTTTACCAGCTGATTTTTTATTTGATAGACCTACAGATGAAGCTTTGTCTCTTTTTCAAATTTCCTTTAATGATCCTTGGGTAGCTAGAGAGACAAGATTTTTACATATTGGACCAGCTGGACAAAAACATTTGCCATTAGCAAATTTAATAACTGATGGTCTTCCTGTTGCTAATAGTGTTGGTATTGGGGCTGTTTTTGGCAGTAAGAATTTAATAGGTATTGCAGTAAGAGGTACAAAAGATATTTTGCTTTATGATGGGGAAGTCTTTTTTAAAACCGTTTTTAAAGATCTTGAAAATCTTTCTGAAAATTTAAAAAGTTTTTCAGATTTATCCACTTATTTAGTCTTTGAAGATTTTATAGAACATAACATATTAGCCTGTTGTTATTTTATACAACCATTTGCTAGTGAAGTAACACTTTCTCAAATAAAGGAAATTTGGAAAAGACATCGTGGTTGTTTTTCTTGTCCTATAGCATGCTTAAAAACAACATTAAGAGGGGATTTCCTACCAGAAATAGATGCTTTTATGTCTCTTGGGCCTCTTTGTGGCATTTATGATGTGAAAAGTATTTCAAAGATATACGCACTTTGTATAAAATTGGGATTAGACCCAGTTGAGACAGGGCTTAGTATTTCTTGTGCTATGGCTATGAAAGAAAAAGGTTTATTTGATGATGAATCTGTGCCTTTTTTTGGTGATAAAAAAGCTATTTTAGAGCTTATTCCAAAAATTGCCAAAAAAGAAAGTCCCTTGGCCAATGGTGCTTTTAAATTATGTCAAGAACTTAATAATCCTGATTTATTTTTGGGAGTGAAAGGAAGAAGTATAGTTTTTGACGTAAGAAATCACCATTATTTAGGTTTAGTTTATGCTACATCAAATTGTGGTGCTACTCACCTTAATGGGTTTGTTTTTACTAAAGAAAATTATGATGAGATTCCTCAAAAGGTTAAATTAATGCAAGATAAAATTGCTGTTTTGGAAAGTTTAGGAATATGTCCTTATATTTTAAAAGGAATTTCTTTAGAGAATTTATTAACTGTTTTTCAAGCAACTACTGGAGTTACCTTAACTAAAGAGGAATTTCTTAAAAAAGGTGAAGAAATTTATCAAATTGAGCATAATTTTAATGAAAAGGCAGGAATAAAGCGTGATGCTGATATGCTTCCAGTAAAATTTTCTTTCCCTGAATTTGAGAAAATACTTGAGTCTTATTATAAATTAAGAGGGTGGTAAATGGAAAGAATTCGTATAGATCATACAAAGTGTACTGGTTGTCGTTATTGTGAATTAGCTTGTTCTCTTAATCATCTATCAACTGCTTTTAATCCAAAAAAAGCAAGGATTCGAGTATTGAAAGAAGGTAAAAGATTCTTCCCAGTAATTTCTGGTCCTCACACTGAAGCAGCTTGTAATATTAAAGTAGACTTAGTAATTGGTGAAAAAGTTTATGATTTTTGTGATCTCTGTCGTGCTGCTTGTCCTTATAAAGGGGTGTTTAAAGACCCAGTAACAGAGATTCCATTACAATGTGATTTTTGTGGAATAGATGCCCCTGGGCCTGCTTGTGTAAAGTGGTGTCCCAGTGGGGCATTAACATTAGTAGAAGTTCCATCTTATTATTAAAGGAAATTTAAAAAATGAGTTTAAACAGTTATATGCCTCCAATAGGGGCAGTAATGATTATTGGAGGTGGTATTGCTGGTATTCAAGCGTCACTTGATTTAGCAGAGGCGGGTTTTAAAGTATATCTAGTGGAGAAGAGTCCTTCCATTGGGGGAAAAATGGCTCAGTTGGATAAGACTTTTCCTACAAATGATTGTTCTATGTGTATTCTATCACCAAAACTTTCAGAATGTGGTCGTCATATAAATATTGAAATTATCACATTAGCAACAGTAAAAGCTATTTCTGGAGGCCCTGGACATTTTAATGTTGTTCTTCATAAGGAGCCACGCTATATAGATGAAACTTTATGTACCAATTGCGGTTTATGTATTCAATATTGTCCTACATTAGTACCTGATAAATATAATGAAAGTTTTTCCTATACTAAATGTATCCATTTGCCTTTTACTCAAGCTATTCCTGCAGTGCCTGTGATTGAGCCAGATTATTGTCTTTTTCTTAAAGATCAAATGTGTCAAATTTGCACACTTGTTTGCACTTATAAGGCTATTGATTTTAAACAAAAACCAGAAGATAAAGAGATTGAAGTAGGGGCTATTATCCTTGCTTCAGGTTATGAAATATTTGATGCAAGAATAAGAGGAGAATTTGGTTATGGTCGTTATTCAAATGTGATTACTGCCCTTGAATTTGAACGTTTGATTTCTGCCAGTGGCCCTTATTTTGGTCATCTTAAAAGACCATCAGATAGAAAGATACCAAAAAGAATTGCTTGGATTCAGTGTGTTGGTTCAAGAGATAGGGCATTAAATCGTGGTTATTGTTCTTCAGTATGTTGTATGTATGCTACAAAAGAAGCCATATTAGCAAAGGAACATATTCCTGAATTAAAAGCAACTATCTTTTTTATTGATATTCGTGCCTTTGGTAAAGGCTATGAACAATATTATGAAAGGGCTAAAAAACAATATGGAATAAATTATGTAAAAAGTCATATTTCTACTATAAAGGAAGATCCTCGAACAAAAAATCTTTTAATTACTTATCTTAATGAAGAAGGGCAAAGAAAAGAAGAAGAGTTTGATTTAGTAGTGCTTTCTGTTGGCTTAGGGACATCATCAGAAATTAAAAGATTGGCTAAAGTTTTAGGAATTAATTTAAACCATTATTGTTTTTGCTCTACTAATCCATTTACACCAGTTGAAACAAATCGTCCAGGTATTTATGTATGTGGTGTTGTTAGTGCTCCTAAAGATATTCCTGAAACAGTAATGGAAGCAAGTGGAGCAGCAGCAGCTGCAGAAGCACTATTAGCAAAAGCTCGTTATAGTCTAACTTGTAAAAAAGAAATAGTGCCAGAAAAAGATGTTTCTCAAGAGGAACCAAAAGTTGGTGTATTTGTCTGTCACTGTGGTACAAATATTGCTGGAGTACTTAATATATCAAAATTGGTAGAATTTGCAAAAACATTACCTTATGTAGTTTATTCTACTGATCTCCTTTATGCTTGTGCTATAGATGCTCAAGCAAAGATAAAAGCAGCTATTACTGAACATGATTTAAACCGTATAGTAATATGTGCCTGTACCCCCCGTTCTCATCTTCCTCTTTTTCAAGAAGTAGCACAAGAGGCTGGGCTTAATCCTTATCTTGTAGAAATGGCTAATATTAGAGAACATAATAGTTGGGTACATAGTCGAGCTGGTGAGTTAGCAATGGAGAAGGCAAAAGCTGCTATTTATATGGCTGTGGTAAAAGCAATTAGATTAAAACCTTATAAAGCTCAAGAATATTCAGTAAATAAATCAGCATTAGTAGTTGGCGGTGGCATTTCTGGAATGACAGTTGCTTTAGAATTGGCTGCCCAAGGCTTTAATGTATATCTTGTAGAAAAAACAAATCAACTTGGAGGGGTAGCAATAACAAAATATAAAACTATTGAAGGAGAGAATGTCCAAAATTTTTTAAAAAATTTAATTGAAAAAATAAAAAATGAAGAAAAAATTAAAATTTATTTAAATAGTGAAGTAATAAAAAGTGAAGGGTTTATTGGAAACTTCTTGACGCAAGTCAAAGATCATGTTACGGGCGAAATAAAAGAAATTAAACATGGGGTGACGATTATAGCTACTGGAGCACAGGAATTTAAACCCTATGGTTTTTATTGTTATGGAAAACATAAATGTATCCTTACTGCAAGAGAATTAGAAGAAGAAATAGCAAAAAATAAAGAACAATTTAAAAAAGTAAAAGAAGTTGTCATGATTCAATGTGTAGGGTCAAGAGATGAAGAAAGACCTTATTGCTCACGAGTTTGTTGTACATTAGCTATTCAAAATGCTCTTAATTTAAAAGCCATAAATCCTAATATTGAGATTTATATCCTTTATAGAGACATTCGCACTTATGGTTTTAAAGAGGATTATTATGCTAAGGCACGTCAATTTAATGTTAAATTTATTCGATTTGAAAAGGAAAGACCACCATTGGTTTCTGTTGAAAACAACCAAATAAAAGTGCAAGTATATGAACCTGCTCTTAAAGAAGAAATAGAATTGAATCCGGATTTTCTTATTTTGAGTGCAGCTATTACACCAAATCCTGATAATGAAAAACTTTCTCAAATTTTTAAAATTTCTCTTACACAAGATAAGTTTTTTCTAGAAGCCCATATGAAATTGCGTCCAGTGGATTTTGCTACAGATGGGATATTCTTATGTGGATTAGCCCATGGCCCTAAATTTATTAGTGAAAGCATTGCTCAAGCAAAGGCAGCTGCTAGTCGAGCAGCTACAATATTGACAAAACCTGTATTAAAAGGTGAAGCACTTATTGCTGAAGTATATGATGAGAAATGTGATGGATGTGCTTATTGTGTAGAAGTATGTCCTGCTAAAGCAATAAAATTGCTTGAATATATTCATAAAAATGAGGTAAAAAAAGTGGTGGAGGTTAATGCCTCTTTATGTAAAGGATGTGGTAATTGTATGGCTACTTGTCCAAAACAAGGTATCATGGTAAGAAATTTTACTTTAGATATTTTCTCAGCCATGATCGAGGCTGCTTTAACTCCACCAACCTAAAAGGAGGGAATAAATGCCAAAACGGGTTGGTATAGAAGTATCAATTGCTGTAGCAGAGGCAGTTAAATTATGTAATGCAGATATTATTTGTGCTTATCCCATTACTCCACAAACTCATATTGTAGAGCATCTTTCAGAATTAGTAGCAAATGGTGAAATTGATGCGGAATTCATCCCAGTTGAGTCTGAACACAGTGCAATGAGTGTTGGCATTGGTGCTTCTGCTGTAGGTGCAAGAGTATATACAGCTACAAGTGCTCAAGGATTAGCTTTAATGCATGAGCTTCTTTATATCGCTTCATCTATGCGGCTTCCTATTGTTATGACTGTTGTTAATCGTGCACTTTCTGCCCCAATAAGTATCTGGAATGACCACAGTGATATTATGGCAGAAAGAGATATAGGATGGATTCAAACATTTGCTGTTAATGGACAAGAGGCTTATGATCTTACTTTTCATGCATTTAAAGTGTCAGAAGATGAAAGAGTACTATTGCCTGTTGTTGTAAATTTGGATGGTTTTATTTTAAGTCATATGATTGAGCCTATTGAACTAGCGGAAAAAGAAATGGTAGATAAATATTTGCCTCCTCGTAAACCAGTTCTAACTTTACATCCTGATAAACCTATTACTATGGGGCCAGTGGGTATTCCAGAGATTTATTCAGAGGCGAGAAAACAATTAGAAGTAGCATTATTAAATTCAAAGCCTGTAATTATTGAAGCATGGCAAGAATTTGCTCGTATATTTGGAAGGAAATATCAGCCTATTGAGACTTATAGAATAGAAGATGCAGAGGTAATTTTAATTACTATGGGTTCATTAACCGAAACAGCTATGTTAGCTGTAGATGAATTAAGAGATAAAGGAGAAAAAGTGGGTCTTGTTTACATCCGTCTATGGCGTCCATTCCCTCATGAAGAATTTTGGGAAGCAGTAAAGAATGCAAAAATATTGGCTATATTAGATAGAGCTATTGTTTATGGAACTAACAGTGGCCCAGTTTATACAGAGATTAGATCATCTCTTTATGATGTAAAAGAAAAACCTTTTATTCAAGGATTTGTTGCTGGATTGGGAGGACGAGATGTGCCAGTAGAAAGGTTTTTTGAGATGGTGGAAATAGCAAGAAAGGCAGCTAAAGAAGGGAAAGGGCCACAATATATTCATTTAGATGTTAGGGAAGAATAATGACTGGCTGGCAAGGTAAACTTTTAAGGATAAATTTAGGTAGTGGTTTAATAGAAACAGAGCTTCTTGCTGAAGATCTTTTAGAAAGTTATCCAGGTGGTTGTGCATTAGCAAGAAAATTAGCTCAGCTTGAAAATATTTCAACAGAAAATAACAAAATAATTATTGCAGCAGGTGCCCTTAATGGTACTGGTGCGCCAGCAGCTGCTTTTTGTGGAATAGCTGGTTATGTTGACGATGTAGTATGTGTTTCATTACCTTTGCATTTTGGTGCAGAGATAAAATTTTGCGGTTATGATGTTTTAATAATTGAAGGTAAAGCAGATGGATGGAGTTATGTTTTAATAGGTGAAGATGTAAAAATCTTACCTATTGAAGAATTAGCAGATTTAAATCCTTTAGAAATAGAATCCATTATTCGTTCTGCTTTTGATCAATGGCGAGCAAGTGAGACAAAGATAATAAGTATTGGAGATGCAGAAAAATTTTCTCCTTTATTAGGGCTTGTAACTGATGGTTTTGTTGTTAATTATACTGCTAAATTAGCAAGTGTTTTTGCTGAAAAACATCTTAAAGCCATTGCATTGCGAGGAATATTTGATCTTAAATTGGCAAGACCTTCAGAGTTTAATCAATTAATAACTGAAGCAATAAAAGATTTTCGAGATAAACAAAAAAATTTTGAAGAAAAATTTTATAATATATTCCAAAAAGTAAATATACCTCTTTTTTCTCGAATTTATGCAAATGAAGCAGAAAAGATAGCTTGTTTTGGTTGTCCGATTGCCTGTTTGCGCAAGAAAAAAGAAAAATTTTTACCTGATTTTATAGCTATTTATTGTCTTAATAGAATGATGGGGATTAATTCTATACAAGAAGCTTTAAGTCTTTATGATTTTTGTACCCAAGAAGGTATTGATCCTGTGGCACTTGGTCTTTCTGCTCGTATTCTTATTGAATTAGGAAGGAGTGGTAAGTTTGAAACACCTCCTTTAAGAGCTGGTGATAAAAAACACATTTTGCATCTATTAAAAGATAAAGATTCTCTTTTACATAAGAAAGCTAATTTGCTTGCTAAAGAATACGAAATGGAATCAGAATTTAAAGAATTAGAAGATAGTTTAAAACGGATAGAAAAAATTATTTTTTCTGATATTGATGGATATGATAATAAAATAAAAGTAATTGATGCATTAGGTTTTTGCCCTTATATTTTGTATTTATTTCCTTATGAATTATTAGTTGAAATGTATCAAGCAGCTACTGGAAAGTTATTAAAGGAGTAAATATGGATCCCAGAATTTATCGAATGCGTGTAGATACAAATAAATGTACTGGCTGTAGGCATTGCGAGATAGCCTGTTCTATTGTTCATACTGGAGAAAAAGCAAATTATCATCGATCAAGGATTCGAATCATTGCTTTACAAGATAGATTTTTACCTTTAATAGCTGGTCCTTATGTAGATGTGACAGAAGAATGTGCTTCAAAAAAACTGGTAGTTATAAATGGAATGCTTTATGATCAATGTATTATCTGCCGTGCCTCTTGTCCTAATAAATCTATTTTTAAGGAACCTGATAGTGGATTTCCTTTAAAATGTGATTTTTGTGGTTTTAGACAAGAAGGGCCGGCTTGTGTTCAAGCTTGTGCTACTGGTGCATTGAGTCTAGTGAAGGTTAGAGAAGGGGAGTAATGTGAGTTCTTTTTTAGAAGAAGTAAATCGCCGTAGTGGAGAAGAAGTGCAGCTTTGTTTTCAATGTTTTAAGTGTACTCTAGGTTGTCCAGTAGCATTTGCTATGGATTATTCACCTCATCAAATCATGCGATTAATACAGATGGGATTTAGGGAAAAGGTTTTAAATAGTCATAGTATTTGGATATGTGCAGCTTGTGAAACTTGTACTACCCGTTGTCCAAATGGTATAGATATTGCGCGGGTAATAGATACATTGCGGCAGATCTCTTTAGAAGAGAATAAAGTGGCAGAAAAGGATATTGTAGTATTTCATAAATCTTTTTTAGAAACAATACGTCGTCATGGTCGTTTATATGAACCTGAATTCATGATGTGGTATAAAATTAGGACAAAACATTTTTTTGATGATATGCAGTTAGCATCTGAAATGTTTAAAAGGAAAAAGATTTCTTTTAAAATTAATCGGGTGAAAGATTTAGAAGAAATAAAAAAAATCTTTAGAAGGGCAAACTTGTGGAGAGGATAGCTTATTATCCTGGATGTACTTTAGAGACTACAGCTAAAGAATTTGATATAACAAGCCGGGCAGTTTGTCATCATTTAGGTATAGAATTAATAGAAATACCTGATTGGAATTGTTGTGGTGCTTCTTCAGCACATGAGACTAATAATTATCTTGCTATTGCGTTACCTGCTCGTAATTTATTAAAAGCTGAAGAATTAGGTCTTAATGTAGTAATCCCTTGTGCAGCTTGTTTTAATCGATTAAAAATGGCTGAAAAAGCTCTTAAAAATAATTATTTAGAATTTTCTTATCAAGGAAAAATTGAAATTTTTGATTTATTACGTTTTTTAGCTCAATCAAAGTATTTAAAATATTTAAAACAAAAAGTAATAAAACCATTAAAAGGATTAAAAGCAGTAGCATATTATGGCTGTTTAATTTCAAGACCACCAAAAATTACAGATCACCCTCAGCCAGAAAATCCTATGGAAATGGAAAAAATTTTAGAAGCTATTGGTGTGGATTGTCTTGAGTGGTCATATAAGACAGATTGTTGTGGGGCAAGTCTTGTTTTAGGCCGAATAGATATTATTTATCAATTAGTTAAAAAACTTTATGAAAAGGCGTTAGAAGTAGGTGCTTCATGTATAGTAACAGCTTGTCCCTTATGTCATGCAAATCTTGATTTACGTCAAAGGGAAATTAATGAAAAATTTCATGAAAATTATTATCTTCCAATATTTTATTTTACTGAACTTATGGCCTTAGCCTTAGGGCTTAAAGGCAAGGAAATATGGTTTAGAGGACATTTGGTAGACCCAATGCCTTTATTAACAAAGTACTTGTGAGGTTAGAACTATGCTTGAGATAAGAGTTCATGGAAGAGGAGGGCAAGGTGCGGTAACTTGCACAGAATTAATAGCTAAAGCAGCTATTGCTGAAGGTAAATATGCACAAGCATTTCCCAGTTTTGGGCCAGAAAGGAGAGGGGCACCAGTAATGGCCTTTATACGAGTTTCTGATGTGCCAATCCGAGTAAGACAGCGAATATACAAACCAGATGTAATAGTTGTACTTGATGATTCTCTATTAGGATTGCCTGGAGTGATAGATGGTTTAAAAGAAAATGGAGTTATTGTTGTTAATTCTCCTAAATCTCCTGAAGAATTAAAAAAAGAATATAAATTTAAACAAAAGGTGGCTACAGTAGATGCTACTAAAATTGCTTTAGATACTTTGCGTGTTCCTATTACTAATACAACTATGCTTGGTGCTTTAGTAAAAGCAACAGATGTAGTAAGTATAGAAGCATTAGCTGAGACACTAAAAGAAAGATTTGGTCGTTTAGCTCAAAGAAATCAAGAAGCTATGGAAAGAGCATTTAATGAAACAAAAATAATGGAGTAGGCCTATGATAAGTTGGCAGAAATTAAATTTAGGGGCAGCTATTACTGAACCAGGAAGTGCTCGCCAATTCCTTACAGGAGACTGGCGTACACAGCGACCTATTCTTGATAAAGATGCTTGTATTAAATGTGGTAGATGCTGGGTTTATTGTCCTGAAGCTGCTTATGAAACAGATGAAGAAGGCTATTTTAAGTGCAATCTTGATTATTGTAAAGGTTGTGGTATCTGTGCACAAGAATGTCCAGTAGGAGCTATTACTATGGTTTTAGAAGAATAATTTTAAGGAGATAGATATGGCAGTAGCAAAGGATTTTACAGGTTTTAAGGCTAGAGAATTGCCTAAAGAAGAATATTTTAGTCCTGGACATAGAGCTTGTCAGGGATGTGCAGGTGCACTAGCTGTAAGATTGATTCTAAAAGCAGTAGGTAATAGAGTTATTGTAACTAGTGCTACAGGATGTATGGAGATTATCTCTTCACCTTTTCCACAAACAGCTTGGGAAGTACCTTGGATACATGTAGCTTTTGAAAATGCTGCAGCTGTTGCTTCTGGCATAGAAGCTGGGCTTAAAGTGCTCATGCGTAAAGGTAGATTGAAAGAGGAAAAAATATTTGTATTAGCGATTGCAGGTGATGGTGGAACAGCAGATATTGGTTTACAGGCACTTTCAGGTGCTTTAGAAAGAGGGCATGATTTTGTCTATATCTGTATTGATAATGAAGCCTATATGAATACTGGTATTCAAAGGTCTTCTTCTACTCCTTATGGTGCACGTACAACCACATCTCCGGCTGGCAGAAAAAGCATTGGCCAGATGACTTGGAAAAAGAATGTAGCTGAAATTGCAGTTGCACATCATATTCCCTATGTTGCTACAGTATGTCCTAGTTATTATCTTGACTTGATGAATAAGGTAAAAAAAGCTGCTCTTACACCAGGCCCAGCTTATATACATTGCTTAGCTCCTTGTCCTACTGGTTGGCGTTGTGCTCCTAATTTAGCTATTGAAATTGGTCGTTTGGCAGTAGAAACAGGGGTTTTCCCTCTTTATGAAGTAATAAATGGAGAGTATAAAATTCAGTATCCTCATCGTCGGTTAAAACCTGTGCGTGAATATCTTCAATTGCAAGGGCGCTTTCGCCATTTAACAGATGAATACATTGAAATAATACAAAAAAGAGTTACAGAAGATATGGCTAAACTTAGAGCATTGGAAAAATTTGGTAGTTTTTATAAAAATGTGATAGCCAATCTGTAGTATGCCTTTTTCTAATCTTAATTCTATTTTATCTGCTATTGAAAAAGAAATAGATATTCATCTCCATGCTCAAACTCCACTTGCAAAAAAAATAAGTGAATATGTTTTAAAAAGTGGAGGTAAAAGACTTAGACCTTTATTGTTTGTAATTTCTGCCAGATTGTGTGGTTATGAAACTGGTTTTGAAATAAAACTTTCACCTATCTTTGAATACTTACATGTAGCTACTTTAGTACATGATGATGTAATTGATAATGCTCATTTACGTCGAGGAAAACCAGCAGCCAATGTGATTTGGGGAAATACAATTGCTATTTTAACAGGAGATTTTTTACTAGCTAGTGCTTTAGAACTAGCAGCTTCTTCAGGCAACTTAAAGATAGTTAAAATACTTTCACAAACAACAAGCCTTCTTGCTCAAGGAGAAATTTTAGAGATTGTAAAAAGTAATTCTTTAGATTTAACAGAAGAAGAATATTTAGAAATTATTACAGGAAAAACTGCTGTACTTATAGCTGCTGCTTGTCGTTTAGGGGCAGTTTTGGCTGGAGCAGATAAAGAGAAAGAAAAAGCACTTGAAACTTATGGTCACAATTTAGGGTTGGCATTTCAAATTATTGATGATGTTTTAGATTATATAGGAAGTGAAAAGGAGTTTGGTAAACCAGTAGGTCATGATTTAAAAGAAGGAAAAGTAACTTTACCTTTGATTTATGCCCTAAATCAAGCAAGCTTTCAAGAAAAACAAAAGATAAAAGAACTTTTTGATCGGCGAAAAGAAGATGATATTGCTGCTTTAATAGCATTTGTGAAAGAAAAACAAGGAGATGATTTGGCTGTTAAAAAAGCGCATAGTTTTATTGAAAAGGCTAAATGTGCCCTTGAAGTATTTCCTGATGAGTCTCAAAAGCAAATTTTGATGGAAATCGCCGATTTTGTTATTAAACGGCGGTTTTGATGGATTCTTTATCTTTTCTTTGGTTTCAATTTTTTTTATGCAGTATTTTAATTCTTTTAGCTGGCACAAAACTTTCATATAATGCAGATATCATTGCTGAAAAAACAGGATTAGGGAAAAACTGGATTGGTATATTATTACTTGCTCCTGTTACCTCTTTACCTGAGCTTTTTAATGGTTTAAGTGCTGTTTTATTTGTTAAATCGCCAGACATTGCAGTAGGAGGAATTTTAGGAAGCTGTGTCTTTAATCTCTTTATCTTAGGCTTATTAGATATTTCATGTGGAAGATCCTCTTTAATCAGTGGAATAAAATCAAATCATTTTATCTCTGCTCAATTTGGCATACTTATGCTTATAATTGTAACTATTGATAAAGCTTTTTCTAAACATTTTATTTTAGGTTGGATAAGTGGATTAAATTTAATTTTAATATGCATTTATCTTTTATCTATATATTTAATTTATGGAACAGAATCTAAAAAAGAAATAAGGCAAAAATATAAAGAAATTTCTTTAAATAAAGCTCTCTATAGTTTTTTATTTAATAGCTTAATTATTTTTATAGCTGCTAGTTGGCTACCAAAAGTAGGTGAAAGATTAGCAACAATTACAGGGTTAGGTCAAACATTTATGGGTAGTTTTTTCATTGCCTTTTCTACTTCTTTACCAGAAGTGGTAGTCTCCTTTTCTGCTTTAAAGATTGATAGTGCGGATATGGCTATAGGGAATTTGTTAGGTAGCAATCTTATAAATCTCTGCTTTTTGCCTATTTATGATATATTTTTTTTAAAAGGGCCACTGCTTATGTTTGTAACAAATCTGCAATTATTAAATATTTTTTCATCTATTATTATGACAATTATCTTTATTTTTGAATTAAAATTTAAATCAAAAAAAAGATTATGTTTTGGACGATTAAATCTTGGTTTGATTTTTATATATTTTTTAAATTTTATAATCATGTTTTATTTACGGAAATAAAATATTAAAGGCTTCTTCTAATTGACTAATACCAATAATTTCAATTGGTAAATTTTTTAAATGTTTTAGATTTGTTTTTGGTAAAAAACATTTTTTAAATCCTAATTTTTTTGCTTCAATAAGTCTTATTTCTGGTTGTGTAATAGCCCTTACTTCACCTGTAAGCCCCACTTCTCCTAAAAAAACCAATTCTGGAGTAATAACTTTATTTAAAAAACTAGAAGCTATTGCGGTAAGTATGCCCAAATCTGCTGCCGGCTCATCTACTTTTATACCACCTACTACATTAAAAAAAATATCTTGTTGACTTAAATTTAAACCTAATTTTTTTTCTAAAATTGCCACTAAAAGACTAAGCCGATATGGATCAATACCAAGACAGGTGCGTCTAGGCATAGCTAAAAAACTTGGTGTAACCAAAGCTTGGAATTCTACTAAAATAGGTCTTGTACCTTCCAATATAGGTACTACTACAGAACCAGGTGTATTAAATGACCTTTCAGCCAAAAATAATTCTGATGGATTTTTTACCTCTTCAAGACCTTTTTCCCTCATTTCAAATACACCAATCTCATTTGTAGAACCAAAACGATTTTTTACTGCTCGCAACATTCGATAAGGATGTCCCTTTTCACCCTCAAAATATAAAACAGTGTCTACCATATGTTCTAAAAGCCGTGGACCTGCAATAGCCCCTTCCTTTGTAACATGACCAATGATAATAATTGTTATTTCATCACTTTTTGCTAAACGTACTAAGTGTCCAGTAACTTCTCTGATTTGAGAAACACTTCCAGGGGCTGAAGTAAGGTTGTGTGAAAACATAGTTTGAATAGAATCAATTACCAAAATTTTTGCTTCAATTTTTTTTATAGCCTTTAAAATATGCTCTAAACTGTTTTCAGTTAGCAGATAAAGACAAGAATAATTAATATTTAGTCTTTCTGCGCGTAATTTAATTTGACTAGCTGATTCTTCTCCTGATACATAAAGAGTAATAAGACCTTCCTTTGCCAAATTTGCTAGGATTTGGAGAGCAAGAGTGGATTTTCCAATGCCTGGTGCTCCACCAATCAATATAACTGCTCCTGGAACTAATCCACCTCCTAATACTCGATCAAATTCAGAAAGACCAGTTTTTAGCCGGAATAATTTAACTGTATTTACTTCTGTAATAGATATAGGTTCTACTGATGTTTGAGGGACAGAAAATTCTTTTTCAGAAATGCTTTCTTCTACAAATGTATTCCAACCACCACAATCTGGACATTTTCCTAACCATTTAGGAGAACAATAACCACATTTTTGACAAATAAATTGTGTCTGCTTTTTCATACTCATAACCTAACATATCTTTATCATAAAAAAAAGTTTTAACATAATATGCCTTAAATTTAAGTTTTTTTAAAAGAAAGGTTGCATTTTTTAAAAAATTTGTTAAAGTAAAAAAAATGTCAATTTTAAAATTTTAAAAGATAAGATGAAAATTAAATTTATAACTAAACTTGATGAAATAAAAGAATTAACTGAACAAGAGCGTTTTAAACTAAAAGAAGTAGTAAAAACATTTCTTTTTTATACTAATGAATATTATTTATCTCTTATTGACTGGAATAATCCTGCTGATCCTATTAAGCAAGTAATTATTCCACATCCTGGAGAATTGGAAGAACATGGTTCTTTAGACCCTTCTAATGAAAAGGATTATACGATTTTTCCAGGTTTACAACATAAGTACCGAACTACTGCTGTTTTTTTAATAAGTAATAACTGCTTTGGCTTTTGCCGTTATTGTTTTCGTAAACGTATTTTTAAAAAAGAACATATAGAAATCCTTCAAGACTTATCTGAGGCATTAAATTATGTTAAAAATCATAAAGAAATAACTAATATACTTCTTACTGGAGGTGATGCTTTAGCCCTTTCAACATCAAAGCTTGAAAATATTATTAAACAGCTCCGTAAAATTGAGCATATTCAAATTATTCGTCTTGGTACAAGGGCTTTAAGTTATTATCCACACCGTGTAATTAATGACCCTTCTTTATTAGAGATATTAAAAAAATATAGTACTGATGGAAAAAAAATTTATGTAATGACTCATTTTGTTCACCCTAGAGAAATTACTCCTCTTGCTATTGAAGCGATAAATCAATTGCTTAAAGCAGGGGTAATATTAACAAATCAAGCACCTTTACTCAATGGTATAAATGATGATCCTGAAATTTTAGCTGAGCTTTTTAGAAAACTTTCTTTTATTGGTGTTCCTCCTTATTATATCTTTCAATGTCGTCCAGCAGTGGGCAATAAACCATACACTGTTCCATTAGAAAAAGGTTATGAAATATTTGAGCAGGCAAAAGCAAAGGTTTCAGGGCTTGCCAAACGCGCTCGTTTTGTTATGTCTCATGCTAGTGGAAAAATAGAAATTGTTGGTAAAACAAAAGAACATGTTTATTTTAAATACTTACAAGCAGCCAATGATGCAGATTATGGTCGTTTTTTGGTCTTTAAAAGAAATCCAAATGCCTATTGGTTTGACCATTATAATGAAATGGTAGCAGCACACCCCTAAACACTCTTGTCAAATTCTGTTAAATTAATCTTGTGGATATAAAAAAGTTACTCAAAGATAATTTAAATCCTGCACAATATGAGGCAGTTACAACTATTGATGGTCCGATTCTTGTTGTTGCAGGGGCAGGTACAGGGAAAACAAGGGTTATAGAATATCGGGTTTTATATCTTGTTTCAAAAGGGATTCCCCCTCAATCAATTCTTTTACTTACTTTTACTCGTCGTGCAGCTAGAGAAATGCTTTCAAGGGCAGCTAGACATAATAAATTATGTGAATATATTTATGGAGGTACATTTCATTCTTTTGGTTTCTCAATAATAAGTGAATTTGCGACTGCTCTTGGATACAAGAGACCTATATCCTTTTTAGATGAAACAGATAGTGAGGAAATAATATATAGATTAGCAATAAAACTTGGTTATACAGAAAAAAAGAAAAGATTTCCAACAAAAACAACACTTAAATCTGTTATAAGTGCTTCATTTAATCGTGGAGAATCAATTGAGAATGTTTTGTTAAAAGATTATCCTCATTTTTTACATCTTGCTAAAAATATTGAACATTTAAAAGAAGAGTATGTGAAATATAAAATTAATCATAATCTTCTTGATTATGATGATTTGCTCATTTATCTCAGACTTCTCCTTCTCAAAGAGCCTATTAGAAAGAGACTCTCAGAAAGATTTCGTTATATTATGGTAGATGAATTTCAAGATACAAATAAAATTCAGGCAGAAATAGTTTATCTTTTAGGCAAAGAACATAAAAATGTAATGGCAGTTGGCGATGATGCTCAAAGTATCTATGGATTTAGAGGAGCCAGATATGAAAATATGTTTGAATTTCTTGATATTTTCCCTAAAGCAAAAATTATAAAACTTGAAGAAAATTACCGTAGTACTCAACCAATTCTAAATTTAGCTAATGCAGTAATAGAAAGAGCAAAGAAAAAATACACAAAAGTACTTGTAGCAAAAAGAGAAGAGAAAGAAAAACCAAAACTTTTTATCTTTAAAGACCCACAAAGTGAAGCAGAATGGGTAGCTGAAAAGATAATTGAATTGAGAAATGAAGGCATACCGCTCCATCATATTGGCGTGCTCTTTAGAAGCCTCTATCTTGGAAGACCACTTGAAATAGCATTATCAAAAAGACTTATTCCATATAAAGTATATGGTGGTATAAGATTTATTGAAACTGCCCATATAAAAGATTTAATTAGTCATATAAAAATAATTGCCAATCCTTTAGATGAACTTGCTTGGCAAAGGGTTTTAATGTTAATTGAGGGTATAGGACCTAAAACTGCTGATAAAATTATAAATGAAATAATAAAAAATGGAAATTTTAAAGAAGTTTTGTTTTCTTTTAGTAAAAATCCACGTTATGGAATAGGTATAAAAAAATTATTTGAAGCACTTAAAGAAGCCTCTATAGAAAAATTATCAGTTGCAGAAATAGTTTCAATACTTTCTGATTATTATATGCCTATTCTTGAAAGAAAATATGACGATTATCAAAGGAGGGCATCTGATATAGAATCATTAAAACAGATTGCTATGGGTTATAAATCTATTGAGACCTTTTTAGTAGAGCTTATAGCCATTGAACCAGCAGAGAAAAGTATTGATGATATAACAACACTTTATGAAGATGAGCAACCTGTAATACTTTCTACAATCCATTCAGCTAAAGGGCTTGAATGGGATATTGTTTTTATTATTGGACTTGCAGATGGCCATTTCCCTGTTTCACATAATGTTATGTCTGAGGAAGAGCTTGAAGAGGAAAGAAGACTTTTTTATGTAGCTATTACAAGGGCAAAAACAAAACTTTATTTAAGTGTACCGCATCGGGGATATCGGGGTGGTATTACTATATTTAATCGTCTTTGCCGATTTCTTGATGATGGAGAAATACTAAAACTGCTTGATGTTTCAGAAAAAGATTATCTTTTTGAAGATTATGAGCTTGCTTATGATAAAGAAGAACTTTTAAGAAAAATTCTAGAAGAATTATGAATTATTTTAATATTTTAAAATTTATTGAATTAGAATTATTTGGATTATCATGTCTTTTATTTTGTATTGGTCTTATTTTATCTTATTATATTTACAAAAAACAAATAAAAATCTTTCTTTTTTACCCATTATGGATATGGAGATTGATTAAAAAATATCTTAAACCTGAAAACCATTTTTTAAAAATCTTTTTTATGATATTTTGTTTAAATTCAATTTCCCTTTTAGGAAATTTGTTTTCTGGATTTTTTATAATATTACCTTATATTTTTGCTATTCTTCTTGGGATAAATTTGGGTGTAATTCTTCAAAAAGAAACAGGAATTTTAAATTTTTTAACAATTTTTTTAAATCCTGTCTCTTTTTTTGAACTTCCTGCTGCTTGGATTAGTCTTTCTCTTGGAATGAAAATTGCCTTATCTTTATATCCAAAATTTATTTTTTCTCATGCTATTGAAATTTTTATTAAATCTTTCAATGTATACTTTTTTGTTATAATTCCTCTTTTAATAATTTCAGGTATTATTGAGACTATTTTAATTAAGATGTTAACAACCCTTCAAGCTTAATAGATTTTTTGCAACCCAAATAGTCTTTTACACATTTCTTTCAATTGTTTATCTTGAAAATAGCTATAAAACTGAAAGATAATCAATAAAATGAACGCAATATTAAGCCCTTTTTGTTTTTGAAGGATTTTCATTAAAAAATTTTGTATTATTTTAAGATAAGCCTAATATTGACAGTGATATTTTTTTGTTCTAAAAAATATAAAAAGGGCGGATAGCTCAGAGGGAGAGCGTCGGCCTTACAAGCCGAAGGTCACAGGTTCGAAACCTGTTCCGCCCACCAGCGGGGCCGTAGTTCAGCCCGGTTAGAACGCCGGCCTGTCACGTCGGAGGTCGCGGGTTCAAGTCCCGTCGGCCCCGCCAATTTTGAATGGTTATAGATTAAGTTGACCCGCCGAATAAAATTTCTAATCTTACCGAATTTATATTTATTAAGGAGTCTTAAATGGAAAAATTATTTGAAAAAATCTTAAATGCTGTTCAAGATGTTATGATATTTTATTTTGAAAATAAAAATTTAATTATCAAATGGGCAAACAAATCTGTTACTGATTTTTTTAATAAAACATTAGAACAAATAATAGGCACACCTTGCTACAGATTATGGCATGAAAGAGACAAACCCTGTGATGGTTGTCCAGTAATAAAGGTTTTTGAAACAGGTAAGAGTAAAGAAACAGAAAGAACAACACAAGATGGGAAGATATGGGAAATAAGGGCTATTCCATTAAAAGAGGAAAATAAGATTAATGTAATAGGATTAGCGCGAGATATTACTGTTTGTAAACGAGATCAGATGACACTGCAAGAAAGTGAAAAGAAGTTTCGAATGTTAGCTAATAATCGTTTAGTAGGAGTATATTTAATTCAAGATTGGGTTTTTAAATTTGCTAATGAGACTTTAGCCCGTATGTTTGGATATACTGTTGATGAGTTGATTGGCAAACCATATCTTGAACTTGTCTATCCTGATGATCGCGGGCTTTCAGCTACCCTTATGCAAAAAAGGATTAAAGGTGAATTAGAAGAGGCACGTTATCAATTTCGTGGTTTACGTAAGGATGGTAGTTGGTTCTATTGTGAAGTTTTAGGGCATCGAATTGAATATCAAGGTAAACCAGCAGTTCAAGGAGTTTTACTAGACATTACTGAGCAGAAAAGATTAGAAGAACAATTGCTTCATGCTCAAAAAATGGAAGCTATAGGACGATTAGCTGGTGGTATTGCTCATGATTTTAATAATTTGCTTACAATTATAATGGGTAATCTTCAAATAGCTCAATTATCTTTACCACCTGATAGCTCTATTCAAAATCATTTAGAAAGCATTAATAAAGCTGTAGAACGTGCTGTTTCTCTTACACAAAAACTTCTTACTTTTAGTCGTAAACAATTAATTGAACCAAAGGCTATTGATTTGAATGAAATAGTAAAAGGAATGGGAAAAATGCTTAAAAGATTAATAGGTGAAGATATTGAGCTTATAACTGACCTTGAAAAAGATATTCCTTTAATTAAAGCTGATCCTATACAAATAGAACAAGTCATCATTAATTTAGCTGTTAATGCCCGTGATGCGATGCCTGGGGGTGGGAAACTTATAATTAAGATTGCCAAAGCAACATTTAGAGAAAAATTTCAAAGAAAATATCCTGAAATTGAGCCAGGTGATTATGTGATGCTTAGCATAAGTGATACAGGAATAGGAATGGATAAAGAAACCCTTTCTCACATTTTTGAGCCATTTTTTACTACAAAAGAGGCAGGTAAAGGTACGGGTCTTGGATTATCTACTGTTTATGGCATTGTTAAACAAACAGGAGGCTATCTCTATGTTTATAGTCAACCTGGAAAAGGTACTACTTTTGAAATTTATTTTCCTATTTTACAAAAAATGCCTGTTTTAGAGAAAGAATCTGCTATAGAGTTTCATTTACCATCCATTAAAGCTACAATCTTAGTAGTAGAAGATGAGGAAGAAATAAGAAATCTTTTAAGAGAGATGCTTGAGCATCTTGGGTATGAAGTGATTATAGCTGAGACAGGAATAAAAGCTTTAAGATTATTTGATAAATACAAAGATAAAATAAATCTTATTATTACTGATGTTGTTATGCCACAAATAAGCGGAAAAGAATTGGTAGAAAAGATTAAAAAAGAATACCCTGAAATTAAAGTGCTTTATATGTCAGGTTATCCTGAAAATGTTATTGCTCATTATGGTGTGTTAGAAGAGGATATAAATTTTATTAGTAAACCATTTACATTAATGGAATTAACTAAAAAATTAAAAAAAATTTTTAATGTTTAATACATATCCCACAGATATGGCAATTTTTACCTGGGCAGGGAGGAGATGATTTATTGCTAAGTGCCTTTTTATATTCTTCATAGAGAAAATCTTTTTTTAAACCATGATTAATAATTTCCCATGGGAAAAATTCATTTTTATCTCTATCTCGATAAACAAAGAAATCTGGATTTAAAGGGCTTTGTTTAAATGCAGTAGCCCAGCCCTTTTTGAGGGCTAAGAATAAAATGTTGCCAACACGACGGTCTCCTCGGCTTAAAAGTGCTTGAGTATAAGCCCACTTAGGAAAGTCAAAAGCAATACTTACTCCTTTTTCATGTTTAAAGACATTTTTGAGCCAGCGTATCTTTTGTTTTAAATTTTGTATTGTTTCCATAGGATGCCATTGAAATGGGGTGAATGGTTTTGGTACAAAAGAGGCTATACTTAAATGAATATGTGGATAAAATCGACCATTTTTTATATCAAGCATTGTTTTTTTGATTTTTTTTATAAGAGTAAAAATTCCTTCTAAATCTTCTTGCTTTTCTGTAGGTAATCCAATGATGAAATAAAGTTTTAAATTAATAAATCCATATTTAGCAATAGATATAGCTGCTTCTAAAATATTTTCTTCAGTAAAATTTTTATTGATAACATTACGTAATCTTTGTGTACCTGCTTCAGGAGCAAGTGTAATAGTTTTATGATGAGATTTTCTTAAAGCCTCAAGTAGATAAGGTTTAAGTTTGTCTAATCTTAGGGAAGATACAGAAAAATGAGCTTCTTTTTCTAAAATAAATTTTAATAAGGCTTCTAAATGTGGATAATCATTAATAGCTGCACCAATAAGTCCAATTTTAGAAGTAAGTTTTAATCCTTTTTGAATAATCTGGCAGATTTTTCCTAAAGACCACATACGAGGAGGTCGGTATAAATATCCAGCTGCACAAAATCGACATCCATAAAAACACCCTCTTTCAATTTCTATTAAAAACATTTTAGAAAATTCAGTTTCTTGAGTAAGAATTTGGGTATGAGCAGGATTGCCATTCAATTTAGACATTCTTTTTTTAATTATTGGAAATGGAAATTCTTTTTTAGGTAAAAATTTTTTAATAGTACCATCTGCTTTATAAGCTACTTCATATCCAGATGGAACATAAATACCAGCTACAGATTGAGCAAGTTTATAAAGAAATTTATTTTTTTCTTCTCCTATATATTTCAAATAACTTTTTATAAATTCTTCAATAATAATCTCAGCTTCTCCTATAAGAAAAAAATCAATAAAATCAGCTAAAGGTTCTGGATTGAGCCAAATAGCAATACCTCCAGCAGCAACTAAAGGTATTTTTCGTTCTTGACTTAATAAAGGTAATCCAGATAATGAGATTATTTTTAAAACATTTAAATAATCATTTTCAAAAGAGATAGAAAAAAGCAATAGGTCAAATTCTTTTATAGGTTTTTGTGATTCATAACTTAATAAAGGAGAATGATATTTTTTCAAAAGGTTTTCTTCTTCATCATCAGGGAGAAAAACACGCTCACAAACCACACTTTGGTTTTGATTCAAAAGGGCATATACAGTCTGAAAGCCAAGATTTGACATTCCAATATAATAAGTATTAGGATAGGCAAGGGCAATACGTAATTTCCCTCCCCAATCTTTTAAAATAGCTCCCTTTTCTTGAGCTAAACGCTTTTGATAAAATTTTTTTAAAGTATAAGAGACTATAAAACCACCCCTTTCGACAATTTAAAATGTGAAAAAAGAATCAATCCATATTTCTTCTTATAAAAGTAGGAATATCAAGGTCTTCTCCATCTAATGGTAAACGATAAAACTTTGGTTGACGTATTTCTTTTTTCTTTTCTTTCTTTGCCTTAGCTTCTGGTTGATGTTCTTCAGAACGCTTTGGTTGTGCCATTTCAGGTCGTATACCAGTAGCAATAACAGTAATCATCATTTGGTCTCCTATATCGTCATCAATGACTGTTCCCCAAATGATGTTTGCATTTTCATCAGCCTCTTTATAGATCAAGCTAGAAGCAGATTCTACCTCTTCTAATGTCATTTCACTAGAAGCTGTAATGTTCATTAAAACACCTTTTGCTCCTTTAATAGATATATCTTCAAGTAAGGGACTATTGATAGCCCTTTGAGCTGCCTCTATTGCTCGATTTTCTCCACTTGCAATGCCTGTCCCCATAAGTGCTAGCCCTTTTTCTTCCATAATAGTTCTTACATCCGCAAAATCTACATTTACTAAACCCTGAACAGTAATAAGATCAGCAATACCTTTTACTGCATAATAGAGCACTTCATCTGCTTTTTTAAATGTCTGAATTAAAGTAATTGCTTTTGGGCCAAGTTCAAGAAGGCGATTATTTGGAATAGTAATAATTGTATCTACTACCTCTTTTAATTGAGCAATTCCTCTTTCTGCTATCTCCATCCGTTTTTTGCCTTCAAATTTAAAAGGTTTAGTTACTACAGCCACTGTTAAAGCACCAAGCTCCTTACTTACTTGAGCAATAACTGGAGCAGCCCCAGTTCCAGTACCACCTCCCATACCTGCAGTAATAAAGACCATGTCACTACCAGCTAATGCTTCTTGAACGAGGTCTATACTTTCTAAAGCAGCCTGTCTTCCTATATCAGGGTTAGCTCCTGCTCCTAATCCTTTAGTAACATTTGGGCCAAGTTGAATCTTTGTTGGAGCTATACATCTATCTAAAGCCTGTAAATCTGTATTTGCTGCTATAAAACTTACATTTTTAAGGCCGGATTCTATCATATTATTAATAGCATTTCCTCCGGCCCCGCCTATCCCTATCACACGAATCTTTGCTGTAAGTCCTTCTTCTACAAAGTCTACACGCATTTTCCCCCTCCCTTATTTTCATTAAAAGAACGCATCTTTAAACCATCTTTTTAGATTCTTGAAAAAGCGTTGCCATATCGTTTGTTTTTTCCATCCACGATATCCTTCTCCTACTTGTGCTTTAAAGCCATATTTAGCCAAACCAACTGCTGTAGCATAAATGGGATTACGAATGACATCAAAAAGACCTCCTACTTCTCGAGGATAACCAATCCTTGCAGGAAGGTTAAAAATTTGTTCTGCAAGCTCTACTAAACCCGGCAGCAAAGAAGAACCGCCAGTAAGTACTACTCCTGAACCAAGAATATCCTTTGTTTGTGAACGAATTAATTCTTGCTCTACTAAACAAAGGATTTCCTCTACTCTAGGTTCTATAATTTGGGCAAGCACTGAACGTGATACATGACGTGGTTTTTTATCACCTAATGAAGGAATTTCAATTTCTTCATCATTTTCTAGTAGAGAAGTAGTAGCAATACCATATTTAAGCTTTATTTTTTCTGCTTCAGAAGGAGGAGTACGTAATCCAAATGCAATATCATTTGTAATATTTGTTCCTCCAACAGCAAGAATTGTTGAATATTTAAGACTGTCATTTCCAAAAATAGTAATATCTGTTGTCCCTCCTCCAAGGTCTACTAATGCCACTCCCAATATTTTTTCTTCTTCTGTAAGAACACTTTCACTGGCTGCTAATGGTTGAAGCACAAGTTCAATGACATCAAGTCCTGCTTTTTGAATACAACGGACAAGATTTTGCACAGCTGTCACTGAGGCTGTAACAATATGAACTTTTACTTCAAGGCGTGTTCCTGCCATTCCTCGTGGATCTTTTATACCTCCCTGGTCATCTACAATAAACTCTTGAGGTAAAACATGAATAATCTGTCTTTCAGGAGGTAAAGATACCATTTTGGCAGTTTCAATTACCCTTTCAATATCCTTTGCAGTAATTTCTCTATGTTTTAAAGCAATTACACCTTGATTATTAAATCCTTGAATATGACTACCAGCAATACCAGTATAAACACTCCTAATTTCACAACCAGCCATCATTTCTGCTTCTTCTACTGCTTTTTTAATAGAATTGATAGTTTCTTCTATATTAACTACCATTCCTTTACGTAAACCATGTGAAGGATGGCAACCTACTCCAATAATATCCAAGGTGCCCTCTTGAGTAGGCTCAGCCACTACAGCACATACTTTTGTGGTACCAATATCTAAGCCCACAATGAGGTCTCCTTTACGTGCCATTAATGCCTCCTATTCTAATTTGGCATAAATCCGCTGAGTGTCCCTTAGATCTAAACGTTTTATCCTTTCTTTTTGAAGTTTTGCTATGACCTTTTTTAAAATAGCTAGTTTTTTCTCAAAATTATCATTTCCAAGCAATATTTGATTTCCATCAATAGTAAATAGAATTATGCCTAAATCTCTATCTATATGGATTTCAGAAAGCTCTAAGTATTTATAATTCTTTTGCCATAGAGATAATGTCATAAGTGCTGATTTTAAGTAATGGTCTTTTTCTGTTTTAAGACCAGTAATAATAGGTAAATCAAAATTGAGATAATCCTTTATCAAAATACATTCACCATTTTTCTCTACTAGCCAGAAGTATTGATTGATATAAGCTAAGGCAATGGGTTTTCGCTCTTGAATAATGATCTTTAATTTATTGGGCCATATTCTTTTAATTGAAATATCTTTTATTAAAGGAAATTTCTTTAAAGAAAAGGCAATTTTTGCTGGTGAAATTGCTAAAATACTCTTATTTTGATATTTGATATTTTTAAGTATTTCAGAAGTAGATATAAGATGTGTTCCAATAATTTCTATATCTTTTATCTTAAAATAATGTAATTGACAAAGGGATGTATAAGTCATGCCAAAGAGAAAACTTAAAATAAATAGTCCTAGAATAGATAAAATTGCTATTAAAAATGGATATTTATTCTTTTGTTTTCTATAACGGTTTCTTTTCATTGAATTATCCTAATTTCAGGTTCAAGTTTAATACCAGTTTGTTTTTTTACCTCTGTTTGTATTAATTTTATGAGTTCTAAGACATCTTTTGCCTTTGCCTTGCCAGTATTTATAATAAAATTTGCATGTTTTTCTGAAATCTTTGCATCACCTATCTTTTTGCCCTTAAGTCCAGCTTGTTCAATAAGATAGCCAGCACTTGCTTTATCTGGATTTTTAAAAACACAACCTGCTGAAGGAGAAAAAAGTGGTTGAGTATTGAGTTTTTTTCTAAAATAATTGTTAATAGATTTTTTTATTTTATCTTTAGAAGAAAATTCCAATAATAATTCTGCCTTAAGAATAACTATTTCTGATGAAAGATCTGTTTTACGATAACCAAAGTGTTTTTTACTCCATTCTTTCCAAAAGATACCTGTTTTAGGAGAGAATATCTTTATCCTCTTTACCCTTTCACCAATACAATAACCAAATGCCCCTGCATTACCAAAAATAGCTCCACCTATACTGCCAGGTATTCCTGCTAAAAATTCAAGTCCTGAAAGATTATTTTTAAGGCAGAAATTGAGTAATTCTGAAATCTTAAGACCAGAAGAAACAGTAAGGACGACCCTATTCTCTCCTTTTTGATAATATATTTCTTTAAATACAGGTTTAATAATTACACCACAAAAGCCTTCATCTAAAGCTAAAACATTGCTTCCTTTTCCTAAAATATAATAAGGACAAGATATCTTTCTTAAATAAGAAATTATTTCTGGTAAAAATACTTCTTTATTAATCCAAACAACTGCTTTTGCTACTCCACCAATTTTAAAGGTAGTAAGATGAGAAAGCGGATAATTATATTTTACTTTTCCAAATTTTTCTAAATTTTTCATTGCTTTAAAAACATTTCACCAACTTGCCAAATATTACCTGCCCCTACAGTTAAAAGGATATCTCCTGGCTTTAAAATAAAAGGAAGTTTATCTAAAATATTATTAAAATCAGGAAAATAATAAACAGTTCGATATTGAGCTATTCCTTTAGCCAATTTTTCACCACTTATTTCAGGTATAGGTGTTTCTCCTGCACTATATATTTCAGTAAGGATAAGTTCATCGGTTTCATTAAAAGCAGAAAGAAAGCTTTCATAAAGTGCTTTTGTACGAGAATAACGATGAGGTTGAAAAATAGTAACAATCCGTCTATTTGGCCATTTTTGCCTTATAGCGCTAAGCAATACTTTTATTTCTGCTGGATGATGAGCATAATCATCAACAATAATTATCCCATTTTTTTCTCCTTTTATTTCCATACGTCTTCCTACACCCTTAAATTCCTCTAATCCTGCAATAGCTATTTCAAGTTCAATGTTAAGGGCATAAGCAACAGCTAAAGCAGCTAAAGCATTTGATACATTATGTTTACCAGGCAATGGTAAAAAGATTTTTTTTATTTTTTTATTTTGAAAATAAAGGTCAAAGACAGGTGTTGCTCCAAGTTTTAAATTTCTCGCTTCAAATTGAGAATTTGAAAAGCCATAAGTAAGAATTTGAATATTTAAATTTTTCTTTATATTTCTCAATCTTTCATCATCTTCACAAATTATTGCCGTATTTTTTACTTTCTCTAAAAATTTAGCAAATGCTATTTCAATGGCTTTTATATCTGAATAATGATCTAAATGGTCTGCATCTATATTAGTAACCACAGCAATTTCTGGTTCAAGCAAAAGAAAACTCTCATCACTCTCATCTGCTTCTGCTATAAGGAATTCACCTTTTCCTAACCAGGCATTAAGACCATTTCCATTCATTCTGCCCCCTATAATAACTGTTGGAGAAAATCCAGCTTTCTCTAAAATTGTAGCAATCATAGCTGATGTTGTAGTTTTTCCATGAGTACCAGCTATAGCAATTCCCCTTTTTTGAGACATAAGAAGAGCAAGTAATTCTCCACGTGAAAGGATAAGAAGATTTTTTTTACGAGCAGCGATGATTTCAGGATTATCTTGTTTTATAGCAGAGGAAAAAATAACTACTTCAGCATCATTAATTTGTTCTGCTCTATGACCAATATAAACCTTACTGCCTTTATTAGATAATCTCCTTAATAAAGCATTATCATTAATATCAGAGCCACTTACTTTATAGCCTAATTCAAGGAGGATTTCAGCTAAACCACTCATGCCGATTCCTCCCATACCAACAAAATGAAAACTATGCCAAGGTAATTTCATAAATTTTTCTCCCTAAATACTTCCAAACATAATGCAACAATCTTTTCTGCGGCTTCTGGTTTCCCTAAATTTAATGCAGCTGTCGTCATTTTTTTTAAACATTGATTATTTTTTATTAAATCTAAAACAGTCTCAGCTAATCTTTTACCTGTTAATTCTTCTTGAGGTATAACAACTGCTGCTCCTACTTTTTCCAATACCTTTGCATTATAAAGTTGATGACCAATAGCCCAAGGATATGGAATAAGGATACTTGGTAAACCAATTAAAGTGATTTCAGCTAAAGTAGTTGCTCCTGCTCGACTAATAACAAGATTAGCCTGAGCATAAGCCCATGCCATATCTTTAAGAAAAGGAAATACTTTACCAGGTATATTATTTTTTTCATAAAATTCTCTTACCCATAAAAAATCTTTTTCTCCTGTTTGATGAATAAATTGAATTTCTCTCTCTTTTAAATAAGGCCAAGCAGCACAAAATGCTTCATTGATAGCTCTTGCTCCTTGGCTACCTCCTAAAATAAGGATTTTTATTGTCTTGTTTGTTTCTTTTTTTAAATTCAAAATTTCCTTACGTACTGGATTACCAGTAATGAAACATTTTTTTTCTGGAAAATATTTTTTTGACTCAGGATAACTAAGACAAATTTTTTCAGCAAATCGAGCAAGAAATCGATTTGCCTTTCCAGGAATGACATTTTGTTCTTGCAAAATAACAGGAATAGAGAGTTTTTTAGCTGCTAAAACAACAGGGACTGAAACATAAGAGCCAGTGCCTAAAACTAAATGTATTTTTTGTTCACGCAAAATTTTTAAACTTTGTTTTATCCCTTTTAATATAAGCAAAATTGATTTTATACGGGTAAAAAAATCTTTACCTACAAATCCAGCTGCTGTAATTCCATAAAAAGAAAAACCATTTTCCCTTATAATTTTTTCTTCAATACTATCCTTACGTCCAACAAAAATGATATTTCCTAAATTTTTAATAGAAAAAGTTTGAGCAATGGCAATTCCAGGGAATATATGACCACCACTACCGCCAGCAGCAATAGCAATATTAAACATTTTATCTATATCCTTGAGCATAAATATTTTCTAAAATTCCAACACTAATAAAACTTGCTAAAATAGAACTTCCACCATAGCTGACGAAAGGCAGTGTAATGCCTTTTGGAGGCAAAAGTCCTAAACACACGCCCATATGAATTAAAGCCTGAGTAGATATCAACAAAGTAATACCTATAGCAAGGTAAAATCCAAATAGCTCTCTTGCAGCCCTAGCAGTATTAATACCTCTCCAGACAAAAAGGACAAAAAGCAAGATTATCAGCATTACACCAAGAAATCCCATTTCTTCACCAATGATGGAAAAGATATAATCAGTATAAGGTTCTGGTAAATAAAAGAGTTTTTGTCGACTTGCCCCCAATCCCTGCCCCAAAAATCCACCACTAGCAAATGCTAATTTAGAATGTAATATGACATATCCAATACCTAAAGGATCTGTTTCAGGTTTTAAAAATACAAGTAGACGCTTTAATCGATATGGACTTTTAATAAGTAAATAAGAGAGAAAAATTATTGTTGGACATGCAATAGCTAAAAGATGTAGAATTTTTGCCCCACCAATAAATAACATAAAAAAGGTTAATGCACCTAATAATACAACAGTACCCATATCTGGTTCAGCTATTAAAAGGATGGCTAATAAAGAATAAATGATAAAAGCTGGTAATATTCCAATAGAAAATTGTTTTATTTTTTCCTCTCTGGAAACAAGGGCTGAAAGATAAATAACAAAAGCTAATTTGGCAAATTCAGATGGTTGTAAAGAAAAAGAGCCAATTTTAATCCAACGTGCAGCGTTATTTGCTTCTTTTTTTAATCCTGGCACAAATACAAGTAAAAGGCCTATTATACTTAAAGTCAAAAGCAAATAAGCATGTTTTTTATAGACTTGATATGGAATATGTTTTACCATCATCATAAAAGAAAAACCAAAGATAACATAGAAGAGTTGTCGTTTGAAGAAAAAGTAAGGATTATTGAATTTCTTTTGAGCGATTAAAAAACTGCTGCTAAAAACCATCATAATGCCTAATCCTGTTAAGACAATGACTAAAATAATTAACCAGAAATCCCAGTTATTTTTCTTAAAGTGCATGGACAATTTTTTTAAATTCTTCCCCCCTTTCTTGATAATCAGAAAACATATCAAAACTAGCACAAGCAGGAGATAAAAGCACATTTGCATTAGGTTTAGCTAAAGAAAAAGCTTTTTTAACTGCTTCTTCTAAATCTTTAGCCTTAAAAATCATAGTAGTTCCTTTAAGTGCCTTTTCAATATCTTCTGCTGAAGTCCCAATTAATACTAATGCTTTTACCTTTTTTGTTACTAAAGGACGTAAAGAATCAAATTTTTGTCCTTTCCCCAAACCACCAGCAATAAGGACAATTGGTTTAGAAAGACTTTCTAAAGCTGCAATGGTAGCCCCTACATTTGTAGCCTTAGAATCATTATAAAAATTCACGCCATTTAATGAACTAACCCATTCTAATCGATGAGGGAGACCTTTAAATGAAGAAATTGCTTTTATTGTTGAGGAAAATGGACATTTAATAATTTGTGCAATGGTTAAAGCAGCCATAATGTTTTTGTAATTATGGACTCCAAAAAGAGGAATATTTTTAATATCTATTTCCCAACGTTCAAAAATTTCTACAATTATTTTATCATTATCTAAATAAGCCCCTGGATAATAAGGCTTTTTAACACCAAAGAGGACTTTTTTAGATTTTAATCCCTTTGCAGCCTCTAATAAAACTTGATTATCTCCTTCTAAAACAAACCAATCATTTTCATTTTGCCATTTTGCTATCTTTAATTTACATTTAAGATAATTTTTAAAATCAAAATGTCTATCTAAATGATCTTCTGAAACATTAAGGCAAACAGCAATATAAGGGTGAAATGATGAAGTTTGCTCTAATTGAAAACTGCTAATTTCAGCTACAATATAATCTAAATCTTTTTCTTTAATAACTTCAACCAATGGAATGCCAATATTGCCTCCTATCCATATTTTTTTTCCACAATTTTTAAGAATTTCTGCTGTAATAATGGTTGTTGTCGTTTTCCCATTTGTACCAGTAATGGCAATTATAGGGACAGATAAAAAAGCATTAACTAAATCCAACTCTCCAAGAATGGGAATACCATTTATTTTTACTTTTTTCAAAAGAGGTAGAGATGGACTTATACCAGGACTTAATATAATATAATCAGCACTTAAAAAAGTTTTTTCTTTATGCTCGCCTGATTCTAAAGAAAAATCAATTCCTTCAAGAGCTTTAAGATTTGAACTTAATTTTTTTAAAGGAGCTTTATCTGAAATAGTTACCTTTGCTCCTTTTTTGGCCAAAAAACGAGTAAGGGCTACTCCTGTTTTGCCTAAACCAATAATAACAAAATGTTTATCTTTTATTTCAAACATTTTATCTAAGTTTAAGTGTACTCACAGCCGTCAAAGCCAAAATAATGCTAATAATCCAAAAACGAATAATGATTTTTGGTTCTGCCCATCCCTTTAATTCAAAATGGTGATGTAAAGGACTCATTCTAAAAATCCTTTTTCCTCCTGTAAGCTTAAAATAGGCTACTTGTAATATGACAGAAATAGCTTCTAAGACAAAAAGTCCACCTACTAAAACAAGCAGACATTCTTGCTTTGCCATTACAGCTATAGTACCTAGGGCAGCACCAAGAGAGAGAGAACCTACATCTCCCATAAAGATTTCACCTGGATAGGCATTGTACCAAAGAAATCCTAAACAAGCGCCAAGCAGCGCTCCACAAAATACAGCTACTTCACCTACTCCTGGCACATAGGCAATTTGAAGGTAAGTAGCCAATTTGATATGTCCTGCTAGATAACTTAAAAGGACATAAGTGCCAAAAGCAATACTCAATGAACCAGCTGCCAATCCATCCAAACCATCAGTAAGATTAACAGCATTGGATGTGCCTACTACAACAAGTGTTAAAAAGATATAATAAAAATAGTTTAAATCAGGTGTAAACTGTTTAAAAAATGGCACGTATAATTTTGTAGAAAGATTAAGTAATTTAAATAAAATAATACTGATAAGAAGAGAAAAGACAATTTGCCATCCGAATTTTTCTTTTGCTGATATGCCTTTTCCTTGTTTAACCTTTTTGTAATCATCTATAAAACCTAATAATCCAAATAAAAAGCAAGTAAATAGCAATGTCCAAATAAATCCATTTAAAAGATTTCCCCATAAAAAGATAGTGATAAATATAGATATTAAGACAGGAATACCTCCCATTGTTGGAGTACCTACTTTTTGATTATGTGTTTGAGGCTCATAAGCCTTTGGTGTTTTTAGCCAATTATTTTTTTGACAAAAACGAATAAAATGTGGAATGAAATAAAGAGATAATAATAAAGCTGTAAGAATGGCATAAGCTGTACGAAAAGTAATGTATCGGAAAACATTAAATCCAATCCAATATTGTGATAATGGATAAAGCAAAAGATAAATCATTTTTTCCTCTTTAATGTTTCAATTAATTTTTCAAATTGGATTTTTCTAGATGCTTTAAATAAAACTACATCATACTTAGCAGCAATATTATGTATAATCTCAATAATATCTTCTTTTTTTTCTGTAAGATAAATTTTCTTTTCATTCATACCTGCTTCAATAGCTCCTTCTTTTATTAAAGGAGCATATTCTCCAAAAAGGATGAGGGCTTTTAATCCAGTATTAGCAGCCCATTTCCCTAACTCTTTATGCCAAAAGGAAGTTTCTTCTCCAAGTTCAAGCATATCTCCTAAAACAGCAATACGACCATTGAATTGTTTTAAGGTTTCTAAAGCTGCCTTCATAGAACCAGGATTTGCATTATATGTATCATCTAAAAGATAAAATCCATGAAGAGTCATATAAAGACTAAGTCTATTTGATAATGGCAAAAAGCTTTCTAATGCTTGCTGAATAATAAGAGGGGGTAATTTAAAATACCATCCTATTGCTGCTGCTGCCAATAGGGCATATATTTGATGTTGCCCTATAAGTTGGCTTTTTATATACAAACTATTTTCAGGTAATATTAAAGTAAAATGTAATGTATTTTTACTTATTTTAATATCCTTTGCTCTTATTTCTCCTGCTCTAAAACCAAAGGCAATCTTTTTTTTAGTAAAGTTATTAGCCAATTCAGCTACTCTTTTATCATCACAATTATACACAAAACATTCATTTACATATTTCAGCATACTACCTTTTTCTTTTTGAATTTCTTTAAGAGATTTTAAACCTTCTAAATGGGCTGGTTGAATAGAAGTAATAACTCCAATATCTGGTTGAGTTATGCGAGAAAGATAATCAATTTCTCCTGGTGAATTTGTGCCCAATTCTATACATGCAGCATTATAAAATGATGTAAGACCAAGCAATGTAAATGGCACTCCAATTTGGTTATTATAATTTTCTTTGGTTTTCAATACTCTAAATTGTTGTGCCAATACATGGGCAATGGCTTCTTTAGTAGTAGTTTTGCCTGAGCTACCAGTAATAGTAATAAAAGGAAAATTAAATTTTTTCCGCTGATAATGAGCTAAATCACCTAATGCCTTTAATGTATCTTCTACAGCAATAACAGCTATATTTTGGGGTAAATTAAAATCATAATTATTTTTTAGAATGATTCCAAGAACACCTTTTTTTATAGCTTCAGGAATAAATATATGACCATCATATCTTTTCCCTTTTAAAGCAATAAATAAATCATTTGGTTTAAGCATTCTAGTATCATCAGTAATACCAGTAAAAATCATTTCTGGTTGCCCACTTAGAAGTGTCCCTTTTGTAGCATCTAAAATTTCCTTGACTGACCAATTACCTACTTGACGCATATTCTTTTAAATTTTTTATTACCTCCTCTCTATCACTTAAATGATACTTTTTGTTACCAATAATCTGGTAATCCTCATGTCCTTTTCCAGCAATGAGTATAATATCTCCTGATTTAGCATTTTTAATTGCCCAAGCGATAGCTTCACGACGATTAGGTATAATATGATAATTTCTCTTGTCTAAACCAGCCTCTATATCTTTAATAATTTGAGATGAAGGTTCATTTCTAGGATTATCATCAGTAATAACCACTATATCACTTAAATGACTTGCTACTTTTCCCATCAAAGGGCGTTTTTCTCTATCGCGATTACCACCACATCCAAAAACAGTAATAAGTCTTCCTTTGCAAAGAGGACGCAAAGTTTTTAAAGCCTTTTCTAATGCATCAGGAGTATGAGCATAATCTATAAACACATTGATATCATTAGAAAAAAAACGTTCTAATCTTCCAGGCACAGCCTTTGCTTTTGTTAAAGCATTTTTAATTATATCAATTGGTATTTTGAGTGTAATTCCAACAGCAATAGCTGCAAGTAAATTTAAAATGTTAAGCTCTCCAACTAAAGGAGAATAAAGATGGAAACTGCCATTTGGAGTATGAAAATTTGCTTCAAGACCATCTAAAAAAAATTTTGGTTTTTCTGCCCATACCGTAGCCTTAGGGGAAAGACCATAAGTAAGAGAAGGAGTATTTATTTCATTTAATAGTCTTCTTCCCCATGGATCATCTAAATTAACAATAGCATATCCATTTTTAGATAAATAATGAGTAAAAAGGAGTTTTTTAGATTGGAAATAATCTTCCATATTTTGATGAAAATCAAGATGTTCATGAGAAAGGTTAGTAAAAACCGCTACTTGAAATTGACAACCACTTACTCGCTGATAATAAAGACCATGGGAAGAAACCTCCACTACCACATCACTAACTCCACTACTTAACATTTCTTTAAACAACCGATGTAGATTTAAAGGGTCTGGGGTTGTAAGAGAAGAGGGAATAGTTTTTTCGGCATATTTATAAAATATAGTACCAATAATTCCTACTTTTTTCCCCATTTCTTTAAGAATAGTTGCTATTAAATAAGCAGTGGTAGTCTTACCATTTGTACCTGTAATACCAATAAGATTTAAATATTTGGCAGGATAATTATAAAATGCAGAAGCTAATTTTCCTGCTGCTTCCCTAGCATCTTTAACTTGAAGATAGGTTATGCCATTCTTTTTTTGAAAAACAGGTTTTTCACTAATTATTGCCACTGCTCCCTTTTCAATAGCCTCATCTATATAATCAAAACCATCATGTTTATGTCCTTTTAAAGCTATAAAAAGAGAATTGGATGAAACTTCCTTAGAATGAAAGGCAATTTGTTTTATATCTTTGTTTAAAGAACCAGAAATAGAAATAGGAGAGATTTCCTTTAAAAGTTCCTTTAATTTCATTAATCAGCTCCTAATTCAAGTAAACAGATCATTCCTTCTTTTAAATGTGTACCAGGGACTGGATTTTGTTTTACAACTATACCACTTCCTTTTATTTTAACTTTTATCTTTACTTTCTGCAAAATCTTCATTGCTTGGCGTAAAGATAATCCATGAAGGTCAGGCATAATTCCGTTAGAGACAGCAATTTTTTCTTTATTTTTATATATCTTTTGTGACTCTTTAATTAATTTGTCTTCATTTTTAACTACCCTTACAATACGAGAGGAAGGTGGTAATTGCCATTGCCAAATAATATATTCTGCAATTTCTTTAAATACAGGTGCAGCTACTATCCCTCCATAACTTACAGGTCTTGGCTCATCAATAATGACAGCAATCACTACACGGGGATTTTCAACAGGAAAAAAACCAACAAAAGAAGCAATATGTTTATTCGAAGAGTATCTTCCTGTTTCTAAATCTATTTTTTGGGCAGTGCCAGTTTTTCCAGCTACATTATAACCAGCTATTTCTGCCTCTTGTCCTGTGCCCTTAAGTACAACTTTTCGAAGAATCTTTTTTATTTGAGAAGCAGTTTTTTTAGAGATAACTTGACGTTTAATCTCAGGAGAAAAATGCATAATTTCCTTTCCAAGAAAATTTCTTATACTTTTTACAATTATAGGACGCATTAATTTCCCATTATTAGCAATAGCAGCGTAGGCTAGAGCAAGTTGTAAAGCTGTAATAGCAATCCCTTGTCCAAAGCAAGCTGCTGCTGTATCTACGGCAGTCCATTGTTCTGCTGGTCTTATAAGACCATTAGCTTCACCATCTAAATCTATGCCTGTTTTTTCTCCAAAACCAAATTTTTTAATATATTTATAAAAGCAATTTTTACCTATTTTTTCTCCGATTTTTATTGCCCCAATGTTTGAAGAATAAATGATTGTATGCTCTACAGAGAGCCAACCAAAAGGCTTCACATCGTGAAAAACAGCATTTTCAATACAATATTTACCTTTTTCACCGTAAAGGATATCATGAGGTGTCCAAATATTTTCATTAAGAGCAGCAGCTAAAAGCACTACTTTAAAAGTAGAACCTGGTTCAAAAACATCAGCAATAGCATGATTGCGCCAAAGATAGGGATAGGCATTTCTAAAATGGTTTGGATCAAAAAATGGATAATTCGCCATAGCCAAAATTTCACCAGTTTGGGGAACAAGAACAATAACACTTCCTGCTCTAGCCTGCCATTTTTTTATTGCTTTTTTTAAGCTTTCTTCAACTGCGTATTGAATTTTATAATCCAAACTTAAATAAATACTTGCTCCATCTTCTGCTGGTTTAATAGGATGACGTGGGGAAAGACTAATATATCCTCTGGCATCTTTTAAACCATAATAATAACCATCTTTACCAACCAAAAATTTATCAAATTTTCGTTCAATGCCTTCTAAACCTTTGCCATCTATGCCAACAAATCCTAATACTTGCCCAGCTAGAAAAGAATGTGGATAATAACGCCGATTTTCTAAACGAAATCCCAAACCCTTTATATTTAATCTTTCAAGTTTTTTCACTTCTTCAGCTGAAAGCCAACGCTTTAACCATATAAACTCTCCTTTTCGTTTAAGTTTTTTCAACAATTCTTTTTCATCAATTTTAATTATGGGACTTAATATTTTAGCTATCTTTTTTGGATTATCTATTAAATCAGGACAAGCATACAAAGAGGGTGTTTGTACAGTAATAGCTAAAGGTTCTCCATGACGATCATAAATTACACCCCTTTTGCAAGGAATAATTACTTTTTTAAATCCTTTTTTAAACTTAGATACATCAATTATTTGTAACCAAAAGGCTTGGACAATTAAACACAGAGTAAAAAATACAAATATAGCTAGAACAATAGTAATTTTTAACTTAATTCCTTTCATCTTTGTAAAACAATAACTTCCTTTGGATATTTAAGACCAAGTTTTTCTGCTTTAGTCTTAAGATAAGTTGGTGATGTAAGATAAGTCCATTCTAGTTTAAGAACATGATTTTTTTCTTTTAATTGTTTTTGCACTTCCATAGCTTCAGCAATCTGATATCCCAAGCGAATATTTTGGACACTTAACCAGACATACACAAAACAGAAAAAAAGGATAAGTAAAACATTTAAAATTACCCATTTTGTCGACCAAACAGATGCTTTTACTTTCTTATTACTGCGTGCCCAAACCGCAATTGTCATTTTTTTCCTCCTAAATGATTTCTATAGCTCTTAACTTAGCACTGCGAGAACGTGGGTTAATAGCAATCTCTTTTTCAGAAGGTCGTACTGGCTTTTTTGTTAAAATTTTTACTCTTTTCTCTTTTGCCCATATACGAAAAGTTGTTTTAACTATTCTATCTTCTAATGAGTGAAAGGATATGATAACTAATCTGCCACCAGAAATAATCAAATTTAACGCTTGATTAAGAAATTGTTTTAAATTTTCTAATTCATTATTAACAACAATGCGTAAGGCTTGAAATGTGCGTGTGGCAGGATGAATCCTTTTTGGCCAATATTTTCTAGGAATGGCATTAGCAATAATTTCAGCCAATTCAGTAGTTGTTTCAATTGGTTTCTTATTGCGATATTCTATTATTTTTTTAGCAATTCTAGTTGCCCATTTTTCTTCCCCAAACTCTTTAATAATTTCTTTTAAACGAAATTCTGACCAGTGATTGACAATTTGAGCAGCGGTAAGAGAATTACTTTTATCCATACGCATATCTAAAGGGCCTGTTTGTAAAAAGCTAAATCCTCTTTGTGGTGTACCCAATTGCAAAGAAGACAATCCTAAATCCAATAAAATGCCATTTACTTTTTCAAAACCAAGTTCCATCAATATCTTTGCCATCTCTGCATAATTTGACTTTTTTAAAATAAATCTTCCTCTGTAATTATCTAAATTTTTTTCTGCTACTACCAATGCTTCATCATCTACATCTAAACCAATAAGAAAACCATTAGGTTTAGATGCTTCTAATATAGCTTTTGCATGTCCACCTCCTCCAACAGTGCCATCTACAAAAATTTTTTTTGTTCCACAGGCAAGGTAATTTAATACTTCTTCTTTTAATACAGGTATATGTATGGTTTCTTCCATGCATTAGATACCTAACTCTGCTAATACTTCACAATATTTTTCAAAGTTTTCAATAAGACTCTTCATCTCATTTTCCCAGCGTTCTTTATCCCAAATTTCAAACCGATTTATCATCCCAGCTATTACTATTTCCTTTTTTAATCCTGCATGTTCACGAAGAGCAGGTGGTATAAGAATACGTCCTTGTTTATCAAGATTACACTCAACTGCCCCAGAAATAAATAAAAGTTGAAATCTTCTCACTTCAGGTTTCATTTGAGGAAGCTTGCTTACTTTTTCCTCTATGATTGCCCATTCAGGCATTGGATAAGCTACTAATGAATTAGCTAAACTAGTAAGCTTTATTTTTTCTTCTTTATATTTTTCACGCAGTACTTCACGAAATTGACTTGGAATACTTAAACGCCCTTTAGCATCTATTGTATGATGATACCTACCACTGAATGTCTTTTGTGTCCCTCTATTCCCCATTTTACCACTTTCCTCCACTTTTACCTAACCTCATTTTTTTTGTCAAGCATTAAAATTTTCCTTTATTGACAGGTATAAACAGCTTGGTTAAATTTTAGGCAAAAAAGGTGCAATAATGAAAAACATAAAGGCAATTTATAAAGAAATAAAACTAGACCACTTTCCACCTGAGATAAGGATTGTAATAGGAGAACATACACTTATTTATCGTAAACGTATTTGGCAAGTTGGAGGAGAGAAAAGGGGATTAAGATATGGTGAAAATCCACATCAAGAAGCAGCGATTTATGAACTTATAAATGGTAATTTGATTCTTGGTGATTGTCAGTTTATAAGAGAAAAAGAAGGGCTTGTTAGCGCTTTAAAAGAAGAAAATTTTTTACAATTTGGTAAACATCCAAGTCTTATTAATTTAACAGATTTAGATAGAGGATTACAGATTTTGCGTTATCTTATGGCTAAACCAGCAGCAATAATTATGAAACATAATAATCCTTGTGGTGTAGCTTATGGAAATAGTCTTTCAGAAGCATTTATTCGTGCATATTTTGCTGATAGGATTGCTGCCTTTGGTGGTTGTGTAGTATTAAATCGTACCTTAGATAAAGAAACAGCAGAACTTATTAATCAACATTATGTAGAAGTCGTAGCTGCTCCAGACTATGCACCTGGTGTAGTAGAAATCTTAAAGCAGAGGAAAAATTTAAGAATTATAGAGATAAAAAGGATAGACAGACTAACAGAATATTCTCATAAAATTTGGCTTGATTTTAAGTCATTGATGGATGGAGGGCTCATTTTACAAAAATCAGCTTATACTAAAATTAAAAAGGCAGAGGATTTTATTCCAGCTGAAGCAGAATATAAAGGAAAAACTTATCGTATTAAACGCTTACCTTCTGAGAAAGAACTTCAGGATTTATTATTTGGTTGGTATGTAGAACAAGGAGTAACTTCAAATTCAGTACTCTTTGTAAAAGATGAAGCTACCGTAGCTATTGGTACAGGAGAGCAAGATAGGGTAGGGGTGGTAGAAATTGCTGTTTTTAAAGCTTATAAAAAATATGCAGATGCTCTTTGTTTTAAAAAATATGGCATTCCTTATAAAATTTTAGAAATGGAAATAGCAGATGGAAAACGTCCTTTAACTCAAAAAGAAGAAATAGATGAACAAACCAAAGCAGCAAATGGTGGTCTTAAAGGTGCAGTGATGGTTTCAGATGGATTTTTCCCTTTTCGTGATAGCGTAGATGTGGCTATTAAAGAAGGAATTACAGCAATCGCTCAACCAGGTGGTTCTATTCGAGACTTTGAATCTATTTTAGCTTGTAATGAAGCAGAGCCACCTGTGGCTATGGTTTATACAGGAGAAAGGGCATTTAGACATTAAATCCATTTTGAATAGGAAAGAAATCTTATTGCATATATGTATGTTATTTGTTAATCTTATGTAGAAAGGAGTTTTAAATGCCATTTAGTGTGAGTTTGATAAAAAGGTTAGAGGCAGTAGAACCTCCTTTAAGAGAAGTTTTGATTGCCCTTTTAGAAGAAGTAGAAAGGCAAAGGGAAGATTCCATAACAAGAAAGGAATTTTTGGAATTTGCAAAAAAAACAGAAGAGAATTTTCAAAGGGTATGGGAAGCAATAGAGAGGCTAACAAAGGCTCAAGAAGAATCAGAAAGAAGGATTGGCAGACTTGAAGTAGCGGTTCAAGAACTTGTAGAAGCACAGAAAGCATCAGAAAAAAGAATTAGTAAGCTTGAAGTAGCAGTTGAAAAGCTCACAGAAGCGCAGAAGAAAACAGAAATAAGGCTAAACGAACTTGCAGAAGCACAGAAGAAGACAGAAATAAGACTTAATGAACTAGCAGAAGCACAGAAAAGGACAGAAACAAGACTAAATGAGTTAGCAGAGGCACAGAAAAAGACAGAGATAAGGCTAAATGAGCTTGCAGAAGCACAGAAGAAAACAGAAATAAGAGTAAATGAACTAGCAGAAGCGCAGAAAAGGACAGAGGAGGAGCTTAGGAAACTTATAGGTGAACATAAAAAGACAAGGGAAGAGCTTGGAGGGCTATCTCATACAGTTGGATATATCCTTGAGGATAGAGCTTACATTGGTCTTCCAGAGCTAATTAAAAGAGATTTTGGTATAGAGATAGAAGAAATAAAAAGAGACTTTATAGAAATTTCCCCAAATCGTTATGAAGAGATAAATCTTTTGGGCAAAGGAAAGAAAAACGGAACTTCAATTTGGATACTTGGGGAATGTAAAACACAACTTAAAAAAAGAGATATAGATCTTTTTCTTAAAAAGCTATCCCGCATAGAGCATTTATTTCCTGGAGAAAAACTTCTTATAGTAGTTACCTATCAAGCTTCTCCTCAGGTAAGGCAATATATTGAAAAGAAAGGACTTAAACTTTATCTTTCATACCAACTTAAAGTTTTAATGTAACTAATTTAAAAGGACTCTTATGGAATATTTGGAAAAAGCAAAAGATAAAATGGAAGAATACCTTTAAGGTATTAATTTTAGTTTTTTAATAATTTTTGCTATCTTATCAAAATCTCTATCTTTTTGGAGAAGAATTAAGTTATTTTCTATTGCTACTTGAGCTATTAAGCAATCAATAGTGCTTCTTATTGTTATTCCTACCTTTCTACATTCTCTATATATCTCTGCCGCCTTTATATAAGTCTCCTTTTTAGGTAAAAATATTGGCAAACTTAAAAGAAACTTTTTTACTTCTTTATATTTATAATCTTTCTTAATTCCTTGCAAAATCTCAGCGAGAATTATTCCTGTTATACAAATATCCTCTCCTTCTTCAATTAATTTCTTTAATATAACTTCTTCTCTTGACTTTATACCCTTAAAAAAATCTATCCAGACAGAAGTATCAACTAATATCAAAACCTGGTTCTCCTAATTTCATCAAGACTTCCTTCCCATTCAATTTTACCTTCAAATTTTAAAAAATTTTTTTTCTTTCTTCTTTCAATTAACTCTTTTAAAGCTAGATTTACTAATTCTTTTTTTGTCTTAACTCCTGTCAATTTCATTCCTTCTTCAACAAGTTTATCATCTAAAACAATATTGGTTCTCATAACTACCTCTATACACATAAATGTTAATGTTCATGTGTATGAATATCAAATAATTATCATCATGTCAAGAAAGAATAATTTTCCAAAAATCCTTGCTTACCATAAAGAAATCTGCAACTGTGCTAAAACATAAATATTCAAAATAACTTGCGATTTTTATTTTGAAAAGTTAAGATACCTTGTTCATGCTACAGACAAATTAACAGAAGAAGACATAAAGAAAGCCTTAGAGAAGACAATACCAGAAGGAGGTAAAATTATGCCAACAATAGCTGAAAGATGGTTTCAACAGGGAATACAGCAAGGAATACAGCAAGGAATTCAACAGGGAATTCAACAAGGAATACAGCAAGGAATACAACAAGGGATTCAACAGGGAATACAGCAAGGAATTCGGCAGGGATTATTGGAAGCTATAGAATTAGGTTTAAAAATAAAGTTTGGTACAGAAGGGCTTAAGCTTCTTCCTCAAATAAGCAAAATAGATGATATAGATAAATTAAGGGCAATAAAAGAAGTTATTGAAGTTGCTAAAGAAATTGAGGAAATAAAGAAATTTTTCCTTTAGTTTAAACATAAAGTTGCAGAAATAAAATGCAACTTAAAAATGTTATATTGCAAGACCTGACCCTCTGCTCTTGCAACTTTAGTCTATTAAAGGAATTAAGCACAAAGAGGACAGGGCTTGAATATTTAGAGACGATATTAAGATACCTTGTTCATGCTACAGACAAATTAACAGAAGAAGACATAAAGAAAGCCTTAGAGAAGACAATACCAGAAGGAGGTAAAATTATGCCAACAATAGCTGAAAGATGGTTTCAACAGGGAATACAGCAAGGAATACAGCAAGGAATTCAACAGGGAAT
>JAJSZS010000010.1 GCA_030262725.1 Candidatus Desulfofervidus auxilii
GCGCCTGTAGCTCAGCAGGACAGAGCAGCGGACTTCTAATCCGCGGGTCGGGGGTTCGAATCCCTCCAGGCGCGCCATTTTTAATATCTTTGCAGTAATAATTAATTGTCCATTGTTCCTTTGAGCCTAGTCTAAGCATTCTTATAAGGAAAATACCAGAAATCCAAAAGCCACTAGCTATTATTAGTTGTTTGGGAAGTATCCCAGTTGAAAATTTATCCTTAGCATGGTAGGAATAGCAATAGCAAACACAAAAATACACCAAACAAAATATCTAAAACAATAAAATGGAAAAAACAGAGAATCAGATTGAACAAATAAAGGACACAATCATTGAAGTACTTAAAAAACATGGTGTAAAAAGAGCGGCCCTTTTTGGCTCTGTTGTGAGAGGAGAAGCAACAAAGGAAAGCGATGTAGACCTTCTGGTTGAATTTGAGGAGGGAAAGAGCCTTCTTGACCTTGCAGGTCTAAAAATAGAGATTGAGAAATTGCTTAAAAGAAAGGTGGATGTTCTTACCTATAATTCTCTTCACCCACTTCTTAAGCAGAGAATACTCAGTGAGCAAGAGATAATCCTGTGAAGAAGGATCCAAAGATTTTCATAGAACATATACTTGAATGTATTAAATTAATCGAGGAATACACTAAAGGCAAGACAAAAGAGGATTTCTTTAAGTCTCTCCAACTTCAGGACTCTGTTATCAGGCGGATAGAGATAATTGGAGAGGCTGTTAAGAATATCCCTGAAGAACTTAAACAAAGATACCCTGAGATTCCCTGGAAGGAGATTGCAGGTATGCGTGATATTCTCATTCATGAATACTTTGGGATAGACTTAGCGTTAACTTGGGAGGTAGTGAGAAGGGATATCCCTGATTTGAAAACAAAAATTCTAAAGATAAGGGGAGAGCTAATGGAAGGAAAATGATCACTCCCTTTTAGGATAGCCTATCCCGTATTTTTCAAATACTCCAATGCTGGCTCGGAGATTTTTCTTATAAATTCCTCAGGTTCTGTGACCTGATAGACCCCTCTTTTTACCCTCTGGATATAACCCTTCTTTGCCAAGTCATGGATGACCTTTGGGGCCTGGGAGGTGGGAAATACCGAGCGAAATCTGTCTAAGGAAAACTCCTCCCTTTCAAAGACCCTCCATATCTAGGCATATAATTCTGTATATTTGTTTTCTAATCCGCGGGTCGGGGGTTCGAATCCCTCCAGGCGTGCCAGAAAATATTTTGAATAATGCTTAAAGCGGCTATAGTTGCTGTTTCTGCGCGTAAGATATAAGGATTTAAACTTATAGGAACAAAATTATTCTCTTTTGCTTGATTTATTTCCTCTTTAGAAAAACCACCTTCAGGTCCAATACAAATTAGGACTTCTTTTTTTTGAAGATTCTTAAATACAGAAAGAATAGGATTTGCTTTTTCTTCTCTTGGCCCTACTGCTATGAGTTTTATTCCTTGTTTTTGGGCAAGTATTTCTTCAAAAGAAATTATTTTTATTTTAGGGAGATAGTTATTTCCAGACTGTTTTAAGGCTTCTATCGCTAATTTTTGCCATCTTTTAATCTTTTTTTCTTTTTCCTTTAAAAAAGGAACGCTGTATTTTGTTGTACAAACATAAATTGCCCATACACCTAGTTCGGTTGCCTTTTGAATGACTAAATCCATTGCTTTTGTTTTTAAAAGACTAATACCTAAATAAATTTTAACAGATGGAGGTGGTATAAAATACTGTTCTTTAATAGCAATAGAAGCTTTCCTTTTATCTAACTGAATTATCTCTGCGCGATAAACATTGCCTTCCCCATCAATAATTTCTATTTCATCACCTAGTTTGAGTCGCAAGACATCTTCTAAATGATGTCGCTCTTCTCCTTCAATAACAGATTTTTTCTTAATCTTTTGGGGTGGTAAATAAAAGCGTCTTAAAATATGAGACATACCCATTCTCCCTGTATCATTACCTCCCGATAAGGCAGACAAATAGCTTTTTTTACTTGTTCTATCTCATTTTTTAAAATGCCTGATAAAATTAAGCTTTTTTGATAAAGTTTTTTTAATTCTTGTGCCAAAGAAATAATAATCTTTGTCTCTAAATTTGCCACTACCCAATCAAATGATTGATTTATTTTTTTAATATTTCCATGAATTAATTTAATATTTTTTATTTTATTTAACTTAAAATTCTCTTTAGCTGCCGCAATAGCTAATGGGTCTATATCTAGAGCTAAGATTTCTTTTATACCAAGCTTTTCGCCTAAAATAGCCAAAATACCAGTTCCAGTACCTACATCAAGTAAAGTTTTAGGATGTTCTTTTGCATAAAGTTTATACATTGCTTTTAAACATAATTGGGTAGTTTCATGCATGCCAGTGCCAAAGGCCATGCCTGGTTTAATCCAAATAGCAATTTCATCCATCTTAGGCGTATATGTCCATGAAGCTGGAAGTACAATAAGATTAGGATTAATGCGGCAAGATTTAAAGTGAGTTTTCCATTTTTTTTCTTCAATTAATTCCCATTCACAATCAATTATTATGTCTGCAAAAAGTGCCTGCAAAAGTATTGCATGTGTTTCAATAGACTTTTTTTCTTCTTCCCATTTTTCTAAAGGATGATAACTAAAAAACTCCAAAAATTTATCTTCTTCATTTATGATTTCAATTCCTCTTTGTGTAATTTTATAAAGAAATTCTATAAATATTGAAGCAATTTCTTTACTTACATGCCATTTTCCTCTATACCACCACATTCTGAAAAAATAAATTTTTTAAATCTTTTCAAAGACCAAAAGCAATCTTGCAATAAAATTTTTTCCTGATTTGATAGATAATGGGGGTCAAGCCAATCAGATTTAAATTTGATTCTAAATATATTTAAAAAATTATAAATTTCTTTCAACTCAATTATTGTTTCTTTCTTCAAAATTCCTTTTTTTCTTAAATCATCTAAGCGTTCAAATGTATTAGTTTTTTCAATCTGATGTAAAAAGGATAAAAGACGCACACCGTCTATAATTATTTCCAAGGTTTCTACCAAGTTTAATTTTTCTTTAAGATATTCAGATTCAAATAATATGCGATCGCGAATAAATCCTATAGGTAAATCAATTTTAAAAAATTGTTCCCATAACAAATTTAAAATTTCTTTTTTAGCATAAAGAAAGTTTTTTATTTCCTTTAAAAAGTATTCTTCTCCTGCAATCTTTCTTGCATCCAAAAAATGATAAAGTTGCTTTATTGTTTTTTGATTATTTAATAATTTTTTTATATTATCTTTACAATCTTGAAATGAGCTATAAAAAATTTTATCTTCATAAAGTGAAAAACCACATTTTTTTAGACTTTCAGATAATCTTTCTACAAATTTTTGATTATTATAAATCAAACCAAGTTTTAAAGGAAAAGGCCAATTTTGTTCTCTTCGTCCCAATTCTCCCAATCCTATTAAGCAATAAGAATGTTTTTTTAAAAAAGAAAGAATTCTACATAAAGTATGATCTATAAATTCTGAAGTTAATTCCATAATCAACATTGGACAAGCGCCTTCATTGAATAATACATTAATTACTTGATCCATGCTCTTAACTAAGCTAGCCAATCCTTCAATTGTATTCTGCCTTTGAATTTCAGCAATAAAGGTAATAAGATTTACGCCTTGAAGGAGAATTAAATCATGTAAGGAAATGACCCCAATAAAATGTTTTTTATCCAATACACACAAATGACGGCAGTTGTGTTTTGCCATTTTTAAAAGTGCTTCAAAATAAGAAGCATTTTTTTCAATGCCAATTATAGGAGTAGTCATAATTTGAGCTACAGGTGCTTTCAGATTCAGATTTTTAGCTATAACTTTTTCTGTTAAATCTGTTTTTGTCACAATCCCTATTGGGTTTCCTTTTTCATTAACTACAATAATAGAGCCTACTTTATTTTTTGCCATGCTTTGAGCAGCAGTAATAATAGGGGTATTTTCAGTGCAAGTTACTGGAGGTATTTTTATAAGCTCATTTAATCTTATGGTAAGATGAGGTAATGAAGGTTTTTGTTTTTTTAATTGATAAGGTAAAGGTTTAAGCCGATCTTTAAAGTGTTCTTCAAAAGCTGGGTATTCTTTACAGAGTTTTAAAAAAATCTCTTTAGGAATTAGATAACAAACAACATCATCTATTGCTTTTACATTGTATGCTTTTTCTCCTTTTATAAGACCAATACCACCAAAATAATCTCCTTCACTTCTATATTCTATTTCTTCTCCCAAAATTTTAACAATACCAGAATAAATTAAATAGAAAAAGGGAATTTCTGTATTTTTTTCTAAAATGTTCATTCCTTTTGGATAATATTCAATTAGAATTGTTTTAGCCACTTCTTTTATAATTTCTTCAGGTAAAAGATTAAAAGGGACTATAGATATTAAAAATTCTTCAATTCTTTGAAGAGGAAGACGCAAGCTTGCTATTCGATGAGGCAAATTAACCTCCTTTTAAACTTTAGCTATTCTTATTAAATCTTTTAATTTCATATTTTCCATTTCACCTAATAATTTTTGAAAGATTATAGCAGTTCCTAATACATCTCCAATAACATTATGCCTATCAAAAACAGGGGTACCTAATTCCTTTGCCATAGTATCTAGAGAAATTGCTTCTCTTTCTGGCTCAATGTTATAAGAATGTCTTTTCAAAAAACGAAATAATCGCAAAATATCAAGGGCTAAATTTGGTAAATGAATGCCAAAAAAAGCTTTCATCTCTCGATTGATAAACATTAAATCAAAACCTGTATGGCAACCTACTAAAATATCCTGACGGCAAAATTCTAAAAATTTTAATAAAACTTCATCTACTTTTGGTCGGTCTTCCACCATACTGGGTGTAATGCCATGAATAAAAATAGAATCAGCAGGAATTTCATTTTTAGGTTGAATCAATTCATAGAATATATCAGAAAGAACAACTCTTCCCTCTTTGATCCCTATTGCTCCTATAGCTACAAGTTCTGCTTCTTTTTTTAAACCAGTGGTTTCAGTGTCAAAGACCACATATCTTACGGCTTTAATAGGCATATCAAGGTTAGGAGGTGGCATTTTTAAAATTTTCTCAACATTAGGAGGTAATGGTTTTGTTTTTTTCTTTGAAAATTTTTCTTTTAAACTAGTCCAAAAAGACATTTTTGACTCCTTCAAACTATATGTCCAAGATAAAATTTTTCCCGTAAAACAGCTTGAAAACGATTAACAATTTTTAAAGCATCTTTTAGAAAACGATGTTCTAAAGGACTTAATTGGCGTAAATCAATAATATTATTTGGTGTTTTACCATTTTCCCAACATCTAAGCTGATGTTGTAATCGAATTCGTGTCATAAAATCATATGCTTCAATTAAATCTTTTGCATCTTTTTCATTTATAATCCCGCGATTTTTAAGTTTATTTAATCTTTGCCAAGTATTTTTATCTTCTATACCTTCCATTAACGCATAAAGACGTACTCCATTGACAATACCAGCAAGTCCATAAAGTTTAATATTAAGATAATGTCTACCTCCACTAGCCCTTTTAGCAGCAAACCATTCTAAAAAATTGCTAGGAGCATTAATAAGGGCAGTTTGAGCTAAACTTCTAAATATTCCTCGCCAACTTTTAATGCTTTTAAGTAAAATTTGATATAGCTTTTTTGCTAAAGAAAAATCACCCCATAATGGCCTTAAATCAGCTAAAACTGTTAACCATATAATCGCATTTTCTTTTTCAACAGTTACCCATTTTTTTAATGTTTTTTCCCATTGTAAAAGAGATTGGCACCAATTAGGTTGATTAGCCATTATTTTTCCATCACAGACAGGATAACCACATTTGAGCAGGTAATTAACTGCTTTTTTACCAAAATAATTGCTGTAATCAGTGACATCAAAAGGGGTATCAGCATACACTATTCCATTGTCTTGATCAGTTATCAAAGTTTGTTCTTGGCGTCCTTCACTACCAAATACTAGCCAACAAAGGGACTGAGAGAAATCTAATTTTATTTCTTTTTTAAGAGATTGGCGGGTTAATTCTAAAATTTTTTTAACGATATGATCATGAATTTCAGTAATTAACAATCCCAAATGATACATATTAATTCCAGACCTAAGTAAAGAATTGGCTACTTGAGGTGTTTGTTTAAATAAATAGCTTAAACCTTCTAATGAATCTTGTTTTTCGATCTCACGAATAAAACCTATAGGATGAGGAGTGCTTAGCATCATTAAATCATGACTAGAGATCACGCCTTGAATTTTTCCTGTTTTATCTACAATAGGTAGATGATGAATATTGTGTTTCATCATAATGTGTAATGCATCAAAAGCAATTGCATCAGATGAGATAGTTAAAGGAGATTTAGTCATAATAACTTCAACTGGTATATCAGTACTCAGATTATAGCCAAGAACTTTATTTCTTAAATCTTTATCTGTAACAATACCTAGAGGAATACCTCCATTATCTACAATGACAACAGAACCTATTTTTTCTTTAACCATTAATGAAACCACTTCATGCACTTTTGTATTAATTTTACAAACAACAGGTGGACGGAAAATAAAAAAACTTATAGGTGTACTTAGATTTATACTGTGCATTTAAAGATTTTTTAAGGGACCTTGCCTAAAAAGGCAAGGCCCCTTAAATTAACCAAATACTCCAGCTCCTAACATAAAGATGAAGAGGATAGTGAAAACAAGAATACAAATTAAAGTGAGATCTTCTGCTGCCATATCTTTCCTCCTAACTGCTCTTAGTTGGGGCAACCCTAGCTACGCCCACGGGTGCCTTTATTTCCTCTACAACAATATTCTTTTCTACTTCGGCTCGTTGGATCTGTTCTTCAGTAATAGAAGAAAGACCTGCCTTAAAGCAAAGTGCCCACATCATCACAATTCCTATTAACCACCAGACAATCTGCCATGCCCAAAGTGGAGGAAATCCTGCAAAGGAAAAGGCTTTGTTTCCTAATATGGCAAAAGGCCCAATAGCAAAGAGATACCACAAAGGTACCCATACTTTCATAACCTTTCTCCATTTTTTCTGAGACTCTGTAGGACTATCAATACTGTCTAACCATTGACGAATTTCTTTCTGACGTTCCTGAATTTCTGGTGAGTCCTTTATTCCCAAACCACGACAAAGATATGCGACTACTAAGGCTGCAAAGATTCCCCAACCAGCGCAATGAATAGTAAGTGGATATTTCCATACATTATAAGTTAAGAATATTGCGATCATTCCTGCTAACACTCCAAGGGCTGCACCTATGCCTGGAAACCTAAATCCCCAAATAGTACCTAAAAGAGGTAAATACATAATAAATCCAAAAGCAGTAGCTAATCCTCCTAACATAACGAGAGCTGCTTTGGAAGTTAATCCTACACCTAAAGCAACTGCTGTGATAAGTACTGCTAATAGTCTTGAAGTCCAAATCTGTTCTGCATGTCCTGCATTGGGTCTGATGAATCTAAAATAAACGTCTCTACATATAATAGTAGCACCTGTTCCTACATAAGGAGCAGCAGTAGAATGCATAGCAGCAATTGCACCGATAAACACTAGACCTAACCAAAAGCCAGGAATATAAGTACTCATAAGTTGGGGAACCAAATCTTTATCTGTGCTTATATTTAAGACATTTAATACATCAGTAAGCAATCTTCCTCCCATTCCTTGAATGGCAGTGAAGAAAAACAAAGCAAATCCAACAACAAAAGTGGAAGCAAATGCCTGCTGCCATGGAAATGGTCTAGGATCCTTATTACCAAATTGCCACATAGTAAAAGCAGGTGAAGCTTGAATACCCATTAAAGCAAACATATAAGTAAGGATCATCACACCTGTCCAAATGGTTTTTCCCCAAGTAAATTCTATCATTGATGGAATTTCTAAGTATTTTTTAGGAAGTACAGAAAGTTTTTCAACAAAATCTGTCCAACCGCCAAATTGTTTTAATACAAATGCTCCAATGATGATAATGCCTGCTACTAATAATATACATTGTAACATTCCTACCCAAGTACTCGCTCGCAAGCCACCTGCAGCTACATAGAATAATACTACTGCAGCTAAAAATATTGCACCAAGCTCAAATGGAAATCCTGTAACCCAGTGAAAAAGGGCACCAGCAGCCATAAATTGAACAGCAGAATAAAAGCAAGAATAAAGAAAAGCAGTAATAACTACTAACCATCTCATAGCTTCATTTCCATAATAATAGGCATACATATCACCTGGAGTAATAAATCCATACCTTTTTCCTAAAAGCCACACCCTCTTTGCAAAGAAGGTTCCTGAAATAGGAATAGTTAGAACATAAAAAGAGGCAAATGCATAAGGTAAACCATCTCTCCAGATAAGACCAGGATGACCAATAAATGTCCAACCACTAAAGGAAGCAGCAGTAGCCGCTAACAGAAAGGCTATCATCGGAATCTGTCTACCTGCAATAGTATACTGAGCTGTTGTTTTTGCTTTAATAGCTCCTTCTATACCCCAATAAATACAATAGATAATGTAAACAATAAGCATTATCCAGACCCATGTTACACCACTCATCGCACCCTCCTTTAGAAGTTTTATTTTTGTTTACTTAATCAAAATACTCCTGTCCAGATCCGTGCAGATGAAAGGACTTTTTTAAAGATAGATGGCTGCCTTAGACATATGAAAGGTATTTTAAATATTTTTCATTGACAATGTTAAATGCCTTATGTTAATGTGGTTTTAGATGCATAAAAAAGTATTGTTTAATCGGATTGCTTGGATAGAAAAAAATTTAGAAGGAATACGTTCACTTCCTTTGGAAAGTTATGATGTATTTATGAAAGACAAACGTAATATTCGAGTAGCAGAGTTTTATTTAAGAAAAGGTCTTGAAGCTGTGCTTGATCTTGGTAGATATATTTTAATAAATGGTTTTGGAATACAAGTTTCTAAATATGAGGAAATAGCTGAAAAATTAGATGAAAATGGAGTTTTATCAAAAAAAGATGTTATATTGCTTAAAATTATAGCTCATAAATGTTATCAACTTGTTTATTATCGCTCTGAAATTACAGAAAAAGACATATATGAAATGTGTAAAGAAGAATTAGAAAAACTTTCGCGTTTAAAAGATGCTTATTCATATTGGATAAAAGCTAATTTTGAAAAAATAGCAGCAACATTACATTAAAGTCCTAATTTATCTGCAATTTTTTGCATAGCTTTAAGAGCAATATCTACAAATTCTTCAAGTGAAAGCCCTAATTCAACACAAGTTTTAATTTGTTCTCTATTAGCACCTGCTGCAAATCCTTTTTCTTTAAATCTTCTTAACACAAAATCCTTATCTATTTTTGATAGCTTTTTTTCAGGTATTATTAAAGCACAGGCTACAATAAGACCAGTAAGAGGATCTACTGCATAAAGTGCTTTATCTAATTTTGTTTTTCTTGGAAGGTTATGTATTGGATTGTGCACTTTTACAGCATAAACCACATCTTCAGGTAAACCCATTTCTTTTAATATTTCTGCTCCTACTAAACTGTGTTTTTCAAATTGATCTTTTGTTTCTTCATAATCAATATCATGCAAAAGACCAGCTAATCCCCATTTCTCCTTATCTTCATCAAATCTTTCTGCCAATGCCCTCATTACTGCTTCAGTGGCAAGCATATGTTTTATAAGATTTTTATTTTTTACCCGCTTTTTTAATTCAGAAAAGAATTTCTCTCTATCCATATGTCTTTATTTAGGACAAAATTATTTTATTGTCAAATTTAAAATAGCTGATATAACTGCTTTTGGAGAAATTGTTTTTAAACATGCTTTATATTCTTGATTAAGGCAAAATTCTTGATAACAACCTCGGCATTTAAGATCTGCTGGTGCTTCAAAAATAATCTTTCTTTCTGTCCATGGGCCTGCTAAGTGTGAGAAAGTAGGGCCAAAAATACCAATAACAAATGTACCAACAGCTGCTGCAATATGAAGTGGCCCTGTATCATTTCCCAAATATAAATCGCAAATTTTACAAATTCCAGCAAATTCTATTAAATTAAGTTCTGTTGTTGCTATTAATGGTTTAAAATTTATTTGAGAAATAATATCTTTTATTAAATGAGTCTCATTTGGAGCTGCTATTAAAATTATATCATATCTATCTTTTACTGCACTGATTACTTTAGCAAAATTTTTTGTTTCCCATTGTCTTAAAGGATTACGTGCTCCTGGATGAATGAGAAGTTTTCTTTTAGTGTTATGAAGTTGAGGAAACCTTTGATATAAATTATTTAAAATATGATCTGGAATCTGAATCTTAATAGAGGTGTCATGGATTTTTACCCCCAATTCTTTTAATAAATCTAAATGATATTCTACCATGTGTTTTTTATTTATTTTTGCATTTACTTTATGAGTATAAAGAAAACGCCTAGGTTTATGTTCATTATCATAGCTAATTCTAATTTTTGCTCCTGAAAGGAATGAAATAAAGGCAGGTCTATCTGCATCTGTTAAATCAATCACTGTATCAAATTTTTTTTTCCTAATATTTTTTATAAATTTCAAAAATCTTAAAAAACCAAATCTGCTTTTTACTTTTTTTCTAGGAAATGTTAAAACTTCATTTACCAATGGATTTAGATAAAAAAAATCCTCTGTGCCTTCATTTACTAAAACAGAAAGTTTTAAATGTGGATAATTCCATTTTAAATTATTTATTACTGGTAACATCCAAATTGAATCGCCAATATAGCGAAGTTTCATTAATAAAAGTTTTTTAGTATTTTTAAGTAGATCTTGCATATTTAATTTTTTATTCTCTAAAATAGAGTTTGTAAAGGAGAGAAAAATGAAGATACTTCATCTTGAAGGTGCATTAGGTTGGGGTGGTCAGCAAATAAGAATTTGTAAAAAAATTAAAGCATTAAAAGAAAAAGGATATTGGATTGCATTAGGAACCTTTCCTGAAACAAAAATTTTTTATAAAGCTAAAGAATTTGATATTCCTGTTTATCATCTGCCTTTAAAAAAGAAAGATTTAAAGGGAATCCCTGCTCTTTTAAACTTAATAAAAAAAGAAAATATTAATATTATTCATACTCATACGAGTTGGGATACATGGGTAGCTAGTATAGTGAAATTAATTTATCCCAAATTTGTCTTAATTAGAACAAGGCATATCTCTACACCTGTTGGTAGAAATCCTTTAAGTTGGTTACTTTATAATGTTTTTTCAGATTGCATTATTACTACAGGAGAATTTATCCGTAGGCAATTAATTGAATATAATAAATTTAATCCTAAAAAAATTATTTCTATCCCTACAGGTGTAGATCTATCTATATTTGATCCAAAAAGAGTAAAAGGTTCATTAAATAAAAATGGTTTTTTAATAGGCATGATTTCTGTTTTTTTAGAAGAGAAAGGACATAAATATTTTATTTTAGCTGCTAAAAAAATCTTAAAAGAGATACCTTTTGCTAAATTTTATATTATAGGTGATGGAAGCAAAGAAGCAAAAGAAATGATTGAAAAACAAATATATTCTTTAAACTTAAAAGAAAAAGTATATATGCTTGGGTTTAGAGAAGATATTCCACAAATTTTAGCCTCATTAGATATATTAGTACATCCTTCTTATGGTAGTGAAGGAGTACCACAAGTAATTTTGCAAGCATTAGCAATGAAAAAACCAGTTATTGCTACTAATGTAGGTGGGATCCCGGAAGTGATAAAAAATAATGAGACTGGTTTGCTTATACCATCAAAAGATGTAGATGCTATTGTTAAAGCAGTGATTGAATTATATAAAAATAAAAATTTAAGGGATTTTTTAGGTAAAGAAGGAAGAAGATTAGTAGAAGAAAGATATTCATTTGATAAAACAATACAAAAAATTGAAGAAATTTATAAAATTTACTCAAAATAAATATCTAAAATTCTTTGGGTAAAGAACCTGATATGTATTTAGTTACAAAAAGAATTTTAAGTTTCATTTTAAGGCATCATTTTGAATCTTTTCAATCTTATCTACAATAGTTTCTACAGAAAAATTCCTTTTAACAAAATCATAGGCATTTTCTATCATTTCTTTTGTTTTTAAAGGATTATTTAAAATAAAATCTATTGCCTCAGCAATGGCTTTACTATTATGTGGAGGGATTAATATACCTGTTTTTTTATTTAAAACAAATTCTGGTATACCACCTATAGATGTAGCAATTACAGGTTTTTTCATAGCAAATGCTTCTAATATTACTCTCCCAACAGATTCTACATCAGTAGAAGGTAATACCAAAATATCTATTGTTGACATAATTTGAGGAATATCTTTACGAAAACCTGTAAAAATTATATTTTTTAATCCAAATTTATTTACTAAATCTTTAAGTTCATTAATTCGAATTGATGACTTATCTGTTTCCCCACCAACAATTAAGAAATAAATATTTGGTCTATCTTTTAAATAATTTGCTGCTTCTATAAAGTATTTATGTCCTTTTTCTGGTCTTATCTGAGCAATAAGGGCTATTATAGTTGCATTTAATGGAATGTTAAATTCACTTCTAATATAATTTCCATTTATATTTGGATTAAATTTTTCAAAATCTATACTTGCTGGAATAACTTTTATTTTTTTAGGATTTATTTTATTATTTTTAATAAACATCTCTTTAATCATATTGCATCTTACAAGAAGATATTTGCATCCTCTTTTATAAATAAAGGAACGATGCCATTTAGAAGGAACTGGATTAATTATATCTCTCCATCTTAAAATAGGGATATTAGAGTTTAAAGTTGCCCAATAAGATATCCAATGGTCCTTTGGACTATGAGAATGGATAATTTCTATATTATGTTTTTTAATTATTTTTCGCATTTTGATTATAGAGAATAAATCAATAGTATTTTTAAAAGGTAATTGATAAAAATTTAATTTAAATTGTTTAATAATCTCTGCCAAAATTTTATTTTTGGAATTTATAATTAAAATTACAAAATGCCCTCTTTTTGCTAATTCTTTTGCCTCTAAAACCATTTCATATTCTTGACCACCAAAATTTGGGCTAGCCTCTGTTTGAAGAATGTTCATTTTTTTCAATTTCCCAAAGTTTTACATATTTTAAAAAAGTATAATATGCTTGTTCAGTAGAAAGTATAAGTCCATGAATGCCATCTAAAAAACCTTTTTTAAAAAAATACATGCGTAAAAAAGCAAAAAAAGGATGTGTAATTAATTGATGAGCATGAAATTTTTTCCCTCTTTTATGCATCTCCTTTGCCATTAACTCTGAATATCTTTGCGTTTTATAAAACATTTCTTTTATCTGTAAACATGTTTCATGTTCAATATGTCCTTTTAAAGTACCAATCTTTGCCTTATTATAAAATTCAAAGTGATCATGTGCTAAATAATCTGTATATTCTCCAAATCCTTTTCTGAAAAGTTGTGTTGAGCGATAATCAGGATACCAACCACAATGCTTTATCCATTTTCCTAAAAAATAACTTTTTCTAGGAATCCTAAAACCATCATAAGGAGGGTCTTTTTTTAAAATTTCTAATATTTCTTCTTTTAACCTATCTGTTACTCTTTCATCTGTATCTAAACTTAAGATCCAATCACCACTAGATTTTTCAATTGCAATATTGCGCATTCTTCCATAGCCCATAAATGGATAATCAAACACTTTTAAATTAGGATACTTAGAACAAATCTCTTTTGTATTGTCTGTACTAAAAGAATCTATAACAATAATCTCATCAGCCCATTTTACACTCTCTAAGCATTTTTCTAACTTATGAGCCTCATTAAAAGTAATCACATTTACTGATAGTTTCTTCATCATTTTCTCCTTTTACAATACCATTTTTACAAAAATATCCATTGGATGTTAAAGTCTTAGCTAAAAGGGCATCATTTTTACTTAATCCATCTCTTGAATAAGGTGGATGCCATAAATGGAAACAGATGGCCAAAAAAGGGTGTTCTTTACGATAAAGCCCATATTTATAACATCTTATTGCCAATTCTGTATCCTCTCTTCCCCATCCTTCAAAGTCTTCATTAAATCCATTTACTGCTAATAAGTCTTTTTTAAAAAAAGCCATATTACATCCTTTTATTCCTTTAATTTTCCTGTGTTTAAATGCAGGAAATTTTTTAAAACGAAATATATGGTGTGTATTAGAAATCTTTCTTTTTAAACCTGCCCATATTAAAAAAGAAAAGGAATTTGCTTCAAAAAAAGAAAATTTTGGTTCTAAATCCTTACTTACCAATACCCTTTTACCTTGAACAAAACAATTTTTTTCTGCCAAAAATAGATGATCAGAAATAAAGTATTTGTTTGGGATGCAATCACCATCTAAAAAAATAATATATTCTGAAGTAGCTAATTTAATAGCTTTATTTCTTATCTTTGCTGCTCTAAATCCTTTATCTTCCTGCCATACATGCAATACTTTAAATGGCGATTTTTTTATAAAATTTTTAATTACTTCTTCTGTTTCTTTACCAGAACCATCATCAGCAATAATGACTTCATCTGGCAAATGGGTTTGAAAAATTAATCCTTCTAATACCCTTTTTAAGGCTAATGGACGATTATATGTGGTTACAATGATTGAAACTTTCATATTTATAATAATTTCTTATTATTCTTGGTAAGTCATCTCGATTATTTATGTTTACTTCTATTAATTTTATTTGTTTAAGCTTTTTAATGTCTTCTATAAAAGAATCACCTTTTATAGCAATTGTGCCTAAAAATAAATATTTTTCATGTAATAAATCCCATATAAATTTTTTAAATCTTTCTGAAAGACACTCCATCTTTCCTATTTCATCAATGATAACAATTTCTTCTAAAGTAGGTTTTAAACTCATTAATACCTTTTCAAGTGCCTTTATATCTACTTTATATTTGCTCACCTTAAATGGTGTTTTAAAATTAATATGGCTAAAAATAATCTCTTTCCCATCTAAAGTAACTAATTTAAATCCTACTCTTTTACCTTTTTCTTTTATTTCTTCAGTATAAAATCCACATAATTTATAACCATCTTTTTTAAACAGATTTATAACTTTTTTAATAATAGTTGTCTTTCCAATACGTGGTGGCCCTGTTAATAAAATCTTCATGTTAAAAATCTTTTTACTAATGCCTTTTCTTCCTCTATTGTCTTTATTTCACCATCCAAACGGGCTTTAAGCAAGTTTTCAAGAATAATTTTAAAAATTGGGCCAGGCTTAAGTCCCATTGCCTTTAAGTCATTGCCAGTTAAAAGGGGTTTAATTTGTCGCCATTGTGTAAAATATTGAGAAATTAATTTCTTTTTATTATGAGGCAATTTGGCCATTAAATAAAGCAAAAATTCAGAAGGTATTTCTTTTAAACTGAAATAAACTTCACTTGGTTTTATTTCTTTCTTTTTTTGCCAAAGATAATAAAGCTCTAAAATCCTTTCTCTATATGAAATAAATGTTTTTCTTTTGCTTTTTAAAAAATCAATTCTATTTAAAAATGATTCTACTTCTTTCTTTTTAAAATTATCAATCAAACCTAAAAGATAAACCTCTTCTTTAGCATAATCCTCTTCAAGGTAAAGTAAATCATACCAAGATATAACAATTTTAATTTCTCTAAATAATTTTTCTAGGCTTTTTGTCCATCTTAATTTAGGATGAATCAATGGTAAGACATTAAGCTGTGCCAATTTTGCCATAATAGCACCTGGATCTGCTTCAAGAAAAATACATTTAAGCTCATGCCATATACGACTACCAGCAACATGTTCTAATGGATTTAATTTTAAAGACTCCTGCATTAAATCAAGCGTTTGTTTGCCGATTTTAAAGCCAAATCTCTTTTCAAATCTGATTGCTCTTAAAATACGTGTTGGATCTTCAACAAAGCTTAAATTATGAAGTACTCTAATTATTCCATCTTTTAAATCACGTTGTCCTCCAAAAAAGTCTAATAATAATCCAAATTCCTTTGGATTGAGTTTTATAGCCAAAGTGTTAATAGTAAAATCACGACGATATAAATCCAATTTTAATGAACTTGTTTCTACTTTAGGCAATGCACCAGGAGACTCATAAAATTCTGTTCTTGCAGTAGCAATATCTAAGCGAAAACCATCTGGTAAGATAACTACTGCTGTGCCAAATTTTTCATAAGTATGAATATGTGCATTAGTTTCTTTACGCAATGCTTTAGCTAATTTGATCCCATTTCCTTCAACAACAATATCAATATCAAAATTTTCATGGCGAAGTAAAAGATCCCTTACAAATCCACCTACAACATAAACATTTTGTCCAAGTTTTTCTCCAGTTTCACCAATTTTTTTTAATAAATCTATAATTTTTTTTGGTAATTGTTCATTTAATAAAGAAGTCACATATTTTTGATGAGGCTTTTTATCAAAATCAATACCTCCTAAAAACGCAGAAGGATTGGTTAAAAGATAATGCAAAAGATCTTTTCTAGTAATAACACCTATTAATTTGCCCTTTTCTATAACAGGCACAATTCTCTGTTTGTGCTGAAGTAAAGCTTCTTTTATTTCAACAATTGAGGCTTCTGGTGAAAGGGTTGGAAATTCGGTTGTCATAAATCTTCTGACCGGTTCATTTCCCAACTCATGATAAATTGCTTTGTCTATTACTGGTCGTGTGATGATGCCAACTATTTTTTCATTTTCTACTACAGGTAAAGCGTTTATATCGTATCTAACTAAAATTTTTTCTGCTTCCTTAATCTTTGTATCAGGATTGACCCATTTTACTGGATGAGACATAAGATCTTTTGCTACTTTTGGCTGTTTTATCTTTTCAGATAATATAGATAAGAGCTTATTTTCTACTTGTATAAGCGTTAATCCTTTTACTACAGCTGAGGCAGCTGCTGGATGTCCACCTCCTTCAAAAGGTTCTAAAATCTCAGCTACATTTACTTCAGGCAATTTGCTTCTACCAACAATAAATATACGACGTTCTAATCTCACTAAAGCAAATAACACTGGCATATTTTCCATTTCCATCAATTGATGGACAAGAAATGCAAGATTACTTATATAGGTTTCACTAGAAAGTTTTGTAATAATAATGGGAATACCGTGAATAAAATGTGTTTTTGCCTCATGTATAAGTTCATGTAAAATGCTGATGTCAGAGGTGCTAAGACGATGAGTGAGAATTTCACTCATCATATTTAAATTTGCACCACATTCTAATAAATAAGCAGCTGCTTCCAAATCTTCTTTTGTTGTAGAGCGGAAAGTAAAAGAACCTGTATCTTCATAAATTCCTAAAGCCATTAATGTAGCTTCTTCAGGAGTAATTTTGATTTTTTTCTCTTTTAAAATCTCAATCAAAATTGTAACTGTTGCTCCTACTGGCTTAATTATGCTGAAATCTAAAGGTATTTCTGGGTCAGGTGGTAAATGGTGATCATATACATGTACTTTTACTCCCTCTTTTTTTACTACTTCTGCTAATGCCCCAATGCGACTTAATTGACTTGTATCCACTAATACTATTTGTGTAATATCATTAAGGTTTATTTCTTTTAATTTTGTGAGTTGAAAGTATTCAATTGCTATATTTAACAAAAATTCTTTTACATTTGATTCTTGAGTAGTAGGGGCAATAGGGATGGCATCAGGATAGAGTTTTTTAGCTGCTAACATAGAAGCAATACCATCAAAATCGGCATTTTCATGAGTGGCAATAACAGTGATGCCTTTATTTTGCACGTGGGTGGAAACGGACATAAGTTTCCTTTAAATGAGTTTTAGTAATATGAGTATAAATTTCAGTAGTAGTTATAGAGGCATGTCCTAACATAGTTTGAACAGATCTTAAATCTGCCCCTCTTTCTAAAAGATGTGTGGCAAAGGAATGTCTTAATGTATGAGGGCTAATGGATTTTTCAATACCTGCCTGTATAGCATAACGCTTTATAATTTCCCAAAATGCTTGCCTTGTAATAGGTTTTCCTTGATAGCCAATAAATAAATATGGATTTGAAGGAGAATTTGATAAGATATAACGTGCTTTTTCTAAATAAATATTCAATGCATTTATAGCTTTACTACCAATGGGAACCAATCTTTCTTTTGCTCCTTTGCCCATTATAATAATATAGCCTGCTTCAAGATTTATTTGATTTAGTTTTAATCTTACAAGTTCTGAAATACGTAATCCAGTGGCATAAAGCAATTCAAGCATAGCTTTATCTCTCAAACCGCGTATAGTAGTTGTATCAGGCTGTTCTAAAAGTCTTTCAACTTCTTCTAAACTCAATACTTGAGGCAATTTTTTTGGAAATTTTGGTGTTTCTGCTAAAGCAGCTGGATTTGATGATAAGCGCTTTGTAAATACAAGAAAACGAAAAAATGTTTTTATGCCAGACAATATCCTTGCACGACTACGTGGAGAGAGGTTTTTTTTACTTAACCAATATATAAATTCATTAATTTCTTTTGGTTGAACATGAAGTAAACTCTTAATACCCTTTTCTTGAAGAAAAGAGAGAAATTTACTTAAATCTGTTGCATAAGCAGCAATTGTATGTTGGGAAAAGCCCCGCTCTAATAACAAAAAACGATAAAATTCATCAATTAATTCATATTCCATATTAAATTTTTATCATAAAAGGGTGAGCCTGTCACTTTTTAAAAACAGCCTTAGCTGCTTCATATCCAATTTCAATTGCTTCTTTTCCTCGATGGAAATCAAATACACCAATGGAAGCTACATCTGGTTCAATTAAATAATCTGGCTTTTGTTTTTTTATTTCTATTTCTATAAGCACATTTTCTAAAATTAAAAGACTTTGCATGATAATGTTAATTAAACTCCACTCTTGTGTTGAATGTTCTATTTTTAATGAACGTGGTATAACATTAACTGCAATAACCTTATTTGCTCCCATTTCTTTTACTAGACCAATGGGAAGAGGTGTTGTCACTCCTCCATCTACTAATAGATGATTATTCCATTCTATTGGAGAAAATATACCAGGAATGGCAATGCTTGCCCTAATTGCTTTAATTACTGAACCTTTGTTTAACTTTACCACCTTTCCAGTTTCAATATCAGTAGCTACAGCCAAAAAGGGGATTTTAAGTTTAGAAAAATCAATATCTCCAATAATACTGATTAAATAGTTTTCTATATTTTTTCCAGATATTAAACCAGTTGAAGAAGGGATTGAGATAAAAAGACGCAACATTTTTTTAAAACCAATTTCTAAAGCCAATTTTTCTATTTCTTTAGCACTTAAACCTGAAGCATAAAGGGCACCAATCAATGCACCCATACTTGTGCCAGCAATAAAGTCTATTTTGATATTCATTTCTTCTAAAGCTTTTAATACCCCAATATGGGCTAATCCTCTAGCTGCTCCTCCACTTAATGCTAAACCTATTTTTGGCTTTTTCCAAAATTTAATGAATAATTTTACCAATTCTTGACCATCTAATGTTGTAAAATGGTCTTTCCCAAGACCAATAAATAATAAATGCTTTTCCTAAGATATCATCTCTGTCTACAAAACCCCAAAAACGGCTATCATGGCTAGAATCGCGATTGTCTCCCAAAACAAAGTATTTGTGAGGTGGTACTATAACTGGGCCAAAATTGTCTCTAGGAAAGACATCACCTGGATAAATGCGTTCATCAGTAAAATAGGCATGGGGATCAGGATAGGGTTTGTCATTAATAAATACCTTTTTATTTCTAATTTCAATCTTATCACCAGGCAATCCAATAACCCTTTTGATAAAATCCTTACTCCGATCAACAGGATAGATAAAAACAATTACATCCTCACGTTGAGGATCTTTAAACTCCACTATGGTTTTGTTTATAAAAGGAATCTTAATACCATAAATAAATTTGCATACAAGGATATGATCCCCTACAAGTAAAGTAGGAATCATAGAGCCAGAAGGTATTTTAAAGGCCTGAACAATGAAAGAGCGGATAAAAAGGGCAAGTACTATAGCAATAAGAATAGATTCTGCCCATTCACGAAGTTTTGCTTTTTGTTTTTTTACTCTTTCCAATTTTATCCCCTTTCTCTTGAAAATACTGTTAAAAATGCCTCTTGTGGAATAGTAACTAATCCAAGTTGTTTTAAACGCTTCTTCCCCTCTTTTTGCTTTTCTAAAAGTTTCCTTTTACGAGTAACATCCCCACCATAACATTTTGCTGTTACATCTTTACGTAATGGAGGTATACGTTCACGTGCAATTATTCTTCCTCCAATAGCTGCTTGAATAATGACTTCAAATAATTGGCGAGGAATTAAATCTCTTAAACGTTCTACAAGCTTTTTCCCCTGATAATATGCCTTTTCTTTATGAACAATAAGAGAAAGGGCATCTACAGGCTGACCATTAATAAGGATATCTAATTTAATAAGAGGCGATTCTTTATAACCTATAATTTCATAATCAAAAGAAGCATAACCTCGACTTAATGATTTTAACCTATCATAAAAATCTGTTAATATTTCAGCAAAAGGCAATTCATAAATAAGAATAACGTGTTTTTCTGATATAAATTTCATTTCTATTTGTCTGCCTCGCCTTTCTTCACAAAGACGTATAATATTACCTAAAAATTCAAGTGGCACATGAATTTCTGCTTTAACAATAGGCTCAAGTATTCTTTTAATTTTTACTGGAGATGGTAACTTAGCAGGATTATCAACTTCTATTGTTTTGCCATCAGTCAATTCTACTTTATAAACTACGGAAGGAGAAGTGCTAATTACAGAAAGGTTAAACTCTCTTTCCAATCTTTCTTGTACAATCTCCATATGCAACATACCAAGGAAACCACATCTAAAACCATAACCTAAAGCTGCCGAAGTTTCAGGTTCAAAGACAAAGGCAGAATCATTTAAATTTAGCTTTATTAAAGCTTCTTTTAAATCTTCATATTCTTTAGGATCAGAAGGATAAAATCCTGCAAATACAACAGGTTTTACTAATTTAAAACCAGGTAAAGGTTTTTCTGCAGGCTTAGTAGCTGAAGTAATAGTATCACCAATGCGAGCATCTTGTATGGTTTTTATTCCAGCCTTAACATAACCCACTTCACCAGGTCCTAATTGATTGACAGGTTTTTGCCAAGGAGTAAATACACCGATTTCACTAACTTCATAAATCTTTTGAGATGACATTAATTTAATCTTCATGCCTAATCTAATAACACCATTAACTACTCGAATAAGGACAACAACCCCTTGAAATGGATCAAACCAAGAGTCAAAAATAAGTGCTTGTAAAGGCATTTCTATATTTCCAATAGGAGGAGGGATACGTTTTACAACTGCTTCAAGTACTTCCTTTGTACCAATTCCTTTTTTAGCGCTAGTAAGGATGACTTCAGAGGTATTAAGACCTAAAACTTCTTCAATCTCTTTTTTGACTCTTTCAGGGTCTGCATTAGGTAAATCAATCTTATTAATTACTGGTATAATCTCAAGCCCCTCTTCTACTGCAAGATAAGCATTTGTTACTGTCTGTGCTTCTACTCCTTGAACTGCATCTACTAAAAGGATAGCTCCTTCACAGGCAGCAAGACTACGAGAGACTTCATAGGTAAAATCTACATGTCCTGGTGTATCAATAAGATTTAATATATAATCTTTACCATCTTCTGCTTTATATTGAAGACGGACAGTTTGAGCCTTTATGGTAATTCCTCTTTCTCTTTCTAAATCCATTTGATCTAAAAATTGTTCCTTCATCTTTTCAGGAGGTACAGCTTTAGTAAGCTCTAAAATTCTATCTGCCAAAGTAGATTTACCGTGGTCTATGTGAGCGATTATGCAGAAATTTCTAATATTTTTCACTTTCATTTCCCAGCTTCTGTTTCACTAAATAGCATGCGCCATAAATACCAGCCATATCTCCCAATTTTGTTTTTAAAATCTCTACTTCCCCATAATTAATAGATAATAATTCATACATTAATGTTTCTTTTAAAGGGCCTATAAATGCATCCCAAGCATCACTCATTCCACCACCAATAATAACAGTATTAAACCCAAATATATTGCACAAATTGGCGATTCCTATTCCTAAAGCCCAACCAACTAAATAGAATAAATAGTTAGCTAAAATATCACCTCTTTTAGCAGCCGTAAAGACATCTTTAGCTGTAAATTTTTCTTTTTTATTTAAAATTGAAGGCATGCCTGCCTTAATATGTTTTTCAGCCCTTCTGACAAGCCAACCAGCTGAAGCAAATGTTTCAAGACATCCTTTACGTCCACAAAGACACCTTTCTCCATTTGGATCAATCTTCATATGACCAATTTCTGCTGCACTAGAATAACCACTAAAAAGACGATTTTCATAAACAATACCTCCACCTACACCAGTACCTAATGTAAGTAAAAAAAAGTTTTTCTTTCCTCTACCTGCCCCTTGCCAGGCTTCTCCTAAAGCAATAAGATTAGCATCATTTTCAATAAAAATAGGTAAATTTGGCAAATTTTCTTTTAGAGTAGAAACAAGAGAAATATTGCGCCAACCTGGTAAATTGGGAGAAAAACAAACAATACCTTCTTTTGGTCTTAATATTCCAGCAATACCAATACCTATACCTAAAAGATTTATTTCTGAATAAGAATTTTTTATTTTTCTTATAAGATTATAAATTTTTTCAACAACAGTTTTTACACCTTTTTTGGCTTCAGTAGGCTCTTTATAGAAATCAATAATCTCTCCATTTTCTGATATTAAACCACAACGTAAATTTGTGCCTCCTATATCAAAACCAATAAAACCCTTCATAATTTATTTATTATTTCTAAAATTTCCTTTAACCTTTTGATCCTTTTTCCTACCTTTACATAACGATTCCATGGTTGATCATAGACAAAGATCTTCATTTTAGGCATTTCCATAGCAATTTTTGTAATTACATCAGGTCTATCTTCTACAAAAAAGCACTTATGGCTATTTACGCAATAATTTATCTTTTCTTGAGGATTTGTAACAATGAGTTGATCAAAATAAAAGTCATTATTTTTTAACCAATAAAAAGTAAGCTCACGCAAATAAGGAGGACGCGCTGTCACAAAAATAATTTTCCATCCTGCCTTACTTAAAATCTCTGTTACTTTAGCTGCATCAGGCATAGGAGGGATATTAATATAAAAATCTGGTTGGGTAAATTTTGTTAAAAGGAATTCTATTTCAAATTCATTGAGCCAAGAAAGACGAGTAATTTCATATTCAGTAATGTCTTCTATTCTTACCCAAGGTTTATTTAACTCTTTTTGAACTATCTCTATCATAGCTGTGCCTGTATCCGCCACTACACCATCTATATCAAAAAAACCAATTTTCTCTTTCATTTTGCCATTTTTATCAATTTCTCTAATTTTTCATAAGCCTTTTTACTCTTTATAACCTCTTTAGCCAAATCAATACCATCTTCCCAATTTTTAACTAAATTAGTGATTTTAAATACAGCCGCTGCATTAAGCAACACCATATCATATTTTGCTCCTTTTTCTTTATCTAAAAGAATATCTTTTAATAATTGAGCATTATATTCTCTATCCTTACCTTTTATTTCCTCTTCAGAAGCTATATTTAAACCAAAAGATTTTGGGTTAATTTCATATTCAAATATTTCTCCTTCCTTTAATTCAGCAATATATGTTTTTCCTGTAATTGTAATTTCATCATATCCACCTTCACCATGAACAATCATAGCCCCCTTTAAACCTAAATTTTTTGAAACATGAGCTAATGGAGAAAGCCATTTTTTATCATATACTCCTATTACTTGATGGGTAGTTTTTGCTGGGTTGGTAAGAGGACCTAAAATATTAAAAATTGTGCGTAATCCCAATTCTCTTCTAGGAGAAAGGGCATATTTCATGGCTGGATGAAACTTTGGGGCAAAAAGGAATCCTATACCTATTTCATCAATGCACCTTGCTACTTTTTTTATATCTAATTCTAAATTTATACCCAAAGCCTCAATGACATCAGCACTCCCACAATGGCTTGAGACAGAACGGTTCCCATGTTTAGCTACCTTTAATCCAGCTCCCGCTACAACAAAGGCAGTAACTGTTGAGACATTAAAAGTATTCTTTCCATCACCTCCAGTGCCACATGTATCTACTAAAGGTTTATCTCTTTTAACTTCTATTTTATATGCCTTATCCCTTATAACCTTTGCTGCAGATGTAATCTCAGTTATTGTCTCACCTTTCATACGTAATGCTACTAAAAATGCACCAATTTGGGCTGGTGTAGCCTTTCCTTCCATTATGGCTGACATAAAATAAGTCATCTCATCCTTATCTAAATCCTTACCTTCAACTAATTTCCCCAAAATACCCTTTAACATAATACCTCCTATTTGCAGGTATTAAGACCACAAGTTCCTTGTGGTTGATAAAAAAACAGTTCAGGAAATTGTTTCTTTTCTATCCCTTGCAAAATACACTGCTCTCCTACAAAGATTTCTTTTTTTCCTTTTTCCTCTATCAAAAGCACAGGTACTTCTTTTATCCCTAATTTTTTAAGTAAAAAAGAACATCTTTCTGCTTCACAGACATAAAGTTTTAAATCTCCTTTATAATGATTTAAAAAATAATTAAGTAATTTTTTACAATGTGGACAATTTTCCTTTACAAAAAGATACCATTTATCTTTTGGATTACCTTTTATATAGCAAATTTTTGCCATTTCTTCTAAAGTGCCTGTCATTGGCAAAATCAAATAAGTAGCAAATATTACCATAATAAGGCTTACTATGCCTGCTAATGCTGTAAGGCGATGATAGGTAAAGAGATAAATCAGAGTAATGATTAAAAAAAGAGTGCCAACAATAAGACAAAAGCTACATAAATGAGAAAGGAAAAAAAATTGAATTCCTATTAAATAACCCTCAACAGAAAGCACACCAATTAAAATAATATCTATTATAGGAAATAGATTCCTTTTTTTAGATAAAAAAAATAATAAAGAAAGAACTAGAAATATAGTTGTTCCAATAATCAATATAAAATTTTCATTACGAGCTAAACCCATAGCAAGTTGGCATCCTTCAGTTTGACATATAGATTTACCCTGTTGTTTGAGAAATAGTTCCAATATAATAAAAAATGCCCCAAAAAGATTTAATCCAATAAGTATGCGTCTCATTTTAGATTTAAAAAATTTTCAAGTAATTTTAAACCATCTTCTGTAAGAATGGACTCAGGATGAAATTGTACCCCTTCTATTGTATATTCTTTATGACGAATGCCCATAATTTCATCATCTTCACTTATAGCACTAACTTCTAAACAGGAAGGTAAACTTTGTCTTTCAACAGCAAGAGAATGGTATCTAGTGGCAATAAATGGATTTTTTAACCCTTTGTAAATAGTTTTTTCATCATGAAATATATTTGAAGTCTTCCCATGCATAATATGCTTTGCCTGAATAATTCGACCCCCAAAGGCAGCAGCAATAGACTGATGTCCCAAACATACACCAAGAATAGGAATTTTTCCAGCAAAATGTCGAATAGCTTCTATAGAAATACCTGCCTTCTCAGGTGTACAAGGACCAGGTGAAATAACTAAATAATCTGGTTTTAAATCTTCTAATTCTTTTATCTTTATTTGATCATTTCTAAAAACTGTTACTTTTTTACCAAGCACTTCGAAATACTGAACCAAATTATAAGTGAATGAATCATAATTATCTATAACTACTAACATATCTTACTCCTAAAGACCATTTTTCGTCCATTCTATTGCTTTTAACATTGCTTTAGCCTTATTTATAGTTTCTTCATATTCTCTTTGAGGTATTGAATCTGCTACAATACCTGCACCTACTTGAATATAAAGCTTATTTTTCCAAGCAACAATTGTGCGAATAGTAATACAAAAATCCATCTCTCCAGAAAAACTAAAATAACCTACTGCTCCAGCATAAGGCCCTCTTTTAGTAGGTTCAAGTTCTTCAATAATTTCCATTGCCCTTACTTTTGGTGCTCCACTTACTGTACCAGCAGGAAATGTAGCTTTTAAAACCGTAAAAGCATCTTCACCTTTTTTTAATTCTCCAATTACATTAGAAACAATATGCATAACATGAGAATATCTTTCAATAACCATTAATTCTGTAACTTTTACACTGCCTCCTTTTGCTACTCTTCCAACATCATTTCTTCCTAAATCTACTAACATAATATGTTCGGCTCTTTCCTTTGGATCGGCCAAAAGTTCTTTTTCTAAAGCCTTATCCTCTTCTTCTGTTTTTCCCCTAGGTCTTGTACCAGCAATAGGACGTACTGTAATAATATCTTTTTCAAGCCTTACTAATATTTCAGGTGAAGCCCCTATTAATTTTAATTCTCCAAAATTTAAATAAAACATATATGGAGAAGGATTGAGACTTCTTAAAGCTCGATAAATACTAAAATCCTCTCCTTCAAAATCCACTTCTAATCTCTGCGAAAGCACAACCTGAATAGCATCACCTGCTATAATATAATCCCGTGCTTTTTTAACTGCTTCCATAAAACTAGATGGAGTGAAATTGGATTTTACTTCTGAAAGAATGAAAAGAGAAGTAGGATATTTTAAAGGAGAAGCTAGACAATCTATTCTTGATTCAATACGTTTTTTAGCTTCATTATAGAGAAATTCAGCATTTTTTCCTTCTTCTATTAATACAAAATTAACTATTTTCATTTTATGACTGACATGATCAAAAATAATTAATTCTTGTGGTAAAACAAATATAGCCTCAGGAATATTTGTGTCTTTTTTAGAAATTGAGGGAAGTCTTTCCCAACAACGCACAACATCATAAGAAAAATATCCTACAAGTCCTCCTTGAAAACGAGGAAGTCCTGCTACCTTGGCTAAGCGAAATGTAGAGAGAATTTGTCTTAAGATGGGGAGTGGGTCATTTACTTGCAAAAACTTTTTTTCTTTTTCTTTTTGCTTAATTTTTATTTCTGGAATTTCATAAAAAACAATAAGAAGTGGATTTAAACCAATAAAGCTATAACGACCGAATCTTTCTCCTCTTTCAACACTTTCTAAAAGAAATGAAAAACCTTTATCTTTTAGCTTTAAATAAGTTGATACTGGTGTTTCAATATCTGCTAATAATTCTTTATAAACAGGAACAAGATTATACTCTTTGGCTAGTGTTTTAAATTCCTCAATTCCTGGTATAAACATTTTTTCCTCCTAAATAAAAAAGCCGTGGTTTGCCACGGCTTTAAATGAATTAAGCCGTGGGCTACTGCTATGGAGCAACCCACGGCTTTCTTATATTTTATAGTGGTGGGCTCACTCCATAGCAGTCCGGAGGAGCCACCACCAATAATTTAACATCATGCCCATCATATAACTTAGTCTTTTTAAAAAGTCAATTCTATTAAATGAATTTAACTATTTTTTTCATTAATTTTGTTTTTTAAAATAGCAATAATCTCCTCTGCAATTTTTTGTGCTTCAGAAGCCTCATCTACATTGATTCCTCCTGCTGTAGGATGACCACCACCTCCATAATTAGCACAGATTTTTCCTATATTAATAGAATGAATATTTTTCTCCCAAGGATTAGCACTGACTATAATCATATAACGACCACTTTGCATTGCAAGAATACCTACTACATAAAGGCATTCTGGATAGAAATAATAAGGTGCCCAACGGCATGTTAAAAATCTTTGTGGCATACTGAAAAAAACAATTCTATTTTCTGGGTCAAAAATAGCATTTTTTTGAAACTCTTGTAATATTTCATTGCGCATTTTTTTTGCTCTTTCAAAACGCCATTCTACAATTAAAGGTAGAGGTATTTTTGAAGAAATGAGCTGATCTTTGTATTGAAAGAATAAACGTGCAAGTTCTATTAAATAAGCATTATCTCCTTCTATACCTAAAGAAAGATGAATTTTAAGTGGTTTTTCTTTACAAGTTATAAGTTCTTCTAAAGAGAATCTAGCACTATCTATTTTATCTGCCCACATTACCAATTCTTTAAAATTTAAATTGCGATAAGAAAAAACATCATAAAGCACTTCCCATATAAGTAAAGCACAAGAAGATTTTTTTGGGTCAAAAAAGTGCCGACTTGGTTCAAGTGGCCCTTCATAGTTATTTAAGCCAGTTTGATGGTGATCAAACCAATATGTTGCCTGAGGATGGAAGATATAGTCTAAAACAAAGCTTATATCTCCTTTTAATGTAGTTTTTGTCCAATTGTTTTTTAAACCATAGCCTACAGGGAAAAATTTTATTTGAGAAGGAGACCATTTTTCTTTAACATAATCAGCGATTAAAGCAGCAGAAACTATCCCATCAAAATCACGATGGAAATAAATGGCAATTTCCTTCTGTTCCATCACTTTCTCCTAAAAATTTTTTGCATAGTTATAGCCTTAAATCTTTTTGCTGGCAATCTCACTTGTCTCTTAAAAAGTTGTACTTATTTATATTAAAAAATAATAATAAGGAGGTGAAAGGATGCGGATTGCTCAAGTTGCGCCTCTATATGAAAGTGTCCCTCCAAAATTTTATGGTGGTACTGAAAGGGTGGTGTCTTATCTTACAGAAGAATTGGTCAAACAAGGACATGAAGTAACCCTTTTTGCCAGTGGTGATTCTGTAACAAAGGCACGTCTTATTTCTCCATGTCCTAAAGCATTGCGATTAAATGATTGTATGGACAGTTTAGTACATCATATTCTTATGCTTGAACAAGTTTTTCAACATGCTCATGAGTTTGACATTATTCACTTTCATATTGATTATATCCATTTACCACTTTTTCGCCGTTGTCTAACACCTTTCCTCTCAACACTTCATGGAAGATTAGATATAAAAGATATTTTCCCACTTTATAGAGAATTTAAAGAGATGCCTTTTGTCTCTATTTCAAATGCACAGCGTAAACCCCTCTCTTTTATAAATTGGGTAGGCACTGTATATCATGGTCTACCCAAAGATTTATATAAATTTCGAGCAAGACATGGTAAATATTTAGCTTTTTTAGGAAGAATTTCTCCTGAAAAAAGGGCAGATAGGGCTATAAAGATAGCTGAGATGGCAGGAATGCCTTTGAAAATTGCAGCAAAAGTAGATAAAGTTGATAAAGAATATTTTGAGATAGTAATAAAGCCTATGTTAAAAAGTTCTTATGTGGAATTTATAGGAGAAATTGGCGAAAAAGAAAAAAATGAATTTTTAGGAAATGCTTATGCTTTGCTTTTTCCAATTGATTGGCCTGAACCTTTTGGTTTAGTAATGATAGAGGCAATGGCTTGTGGTACACCAGTTATTGCTTGGCGTTGTGGCTCTATACCAGAGGTTATAGAAGACGGTGTTAATGGCTTTATTGTTGAAAGTTTAGAGGAGGCAGTAAAAGCAATAGAAAAAGTGAAAAGATTAAGTCGTAGACGTTGTCGTAAAATATTTGAAGAAAGATTTACATCAAGCCGTATGGCAAGGGATTATCTATATCTTTATGAAAAACTTTTAAGAGAAAAAGAACCATTACTCAAAGCAGTATAAGATGGTTATTGAGCCACATAAGTATTATATACTTGCTAGATCAGGGGAGATTGAGCATGGTCTTATTTTAAAACAAGGAGATAGTTTTGCTATTTTCAATCATTATGGAAATATTGAACAGAGCGGTTTAGGTGAGCAAGGTATTTATCATAGAGGCACACGTTATATTTCAAGACTTGAATTCTTTATTTGTAATACTAAACCATTTTTTCTAAGCTCAGGCGTGAGAGAAGACAATATACTTCTTACTGTAGATTTGACTAATCCTGACATTATCATTGATAATAACCTCTTTTTATCTAGAGGAAGTCTACATATATTTCGCTCTAAATTTCTCTTTGAAGGCAGTTATTATGAACGTATAAAAATTCAAAATTTTGCTCCTTTTAATATTAACTTACCTATTTTTATTGCATTTGATGCTGATTTTGCCGATATTTTTGAGGTAAGGGGAGTAAAGAGAAAAAAGAGAGGGGAAAGATTAAAGGCAATTATTAAAGGAGATGCTATTATATTGGGTTATAAAGGTTTAGATGGTGTTTTCCGTCAGACAAATATTGCTTTTTATCCTTCACCTTCAGAGATTTTTCCTTCACAAGTAAAATTCCATTTAAATTTAGCACCAAAAGAAACAGCTACTTTATTTTTGACTATTAATTGTATAGAAAGTGGTGCTTCTCAAAGTCTTTCTTATGAAGATGCATTATTAAGGACAAAAAAAGTTTTAAAGGAGTTGAGGGAAAGGACTTGTGTTATTTTTACTTCAAATGAACAATTTAATGCCTGGCTTAATCGTTCTTTTAGTGATATTTTTATGATGCTTACTGAGACACCTTTTGGATTGTATCCTTATGCTGGCATTCCTTGGTTTAATACTATTTTTGGGAGAGATGGCATTATTACTGCTTTAGAATGCCTTTGGATAAATCCAGATATTGCGAAAGGTGTTTTAAATTATCTTGCCTACACTCAAGCAAAAGAAGAAATACCAGAAAAGGATGCTCAACCTGGCAAGATTGTTCATGAGATAAGAAAAGGAGAAATGGCAGCAACAGGAGAGATTCCATTTGATTATTATTACGGCAGTGTTGATACTACTCCTCTTTTTATTATTTTAGCAGGGGCTTATTATGAAAGAACAGGTGATAAAGAATTTATTAAAAATCTTTGGCCTCATATTGAATTGGCATTAAATTGGATAGATACTTATGGTGATTTGGATAAGGATAGTTTTATTGAATATTTACCTTCTGTTAATGGACTTGTAAATAAAGGTTGGAAAGATTCCCATGATAGTGTCTTTCATGCTAATGGTAATTTAGCAAAACCACCAATTGCTTTAGTAGAGGTTCAAGGATATGTCTATTCAGCAAAGAGAAAAGCAGCTTGTTTAGCAAAAATCCTTGGGAAAGAAAAGATGTCCAAAAAGCTTTTAAGAGAAGCAGAATCTTTAAAAAGAAAATTCAATGATATATTTTGGTGTAATGAGATTAATAGTTATGCACTTGCTTTAGATGGAGATAAATGTCCTTGCAAAGTGAGGACATCAAACGCAGGACATGCCCTTTTTAGTGGTATTGCTAAAGAAGGATACGCTAAACGTCTTGTACGCACCCTATTTGAAGATCATCTTTTCTCTGGTTGGGGGATTAGGACAGTTTCAAGTCTTGAGCGAGCTTATAATCCTATATCCTATCATAATGGTTCTGTTTGGCCTCATGATAATGCGATTATTGCATATGGTCTGAGCCGTTATGGTTTTAAAGAAGATGTTTTAAAAATTATAAAAGGATTATTTGAAGCGAGCACATTTTTTGGCTTACATAGATTGCCAGAGCTTTTTTGTGGTTTCCCACGTAGGACAGACGAAGGGCCAACCCATTATCCAGTAGCATGTAACCCTCAAACCTGGTCCGCAGCTGCTGTCTTTTTCTTACTGCAAGCTTGTTTAGGCATTGTTTTTGAAGAGAAGAAACTTTGTTTTTATCGCCCTATACTTCCTTCATTTTTAGAAGAAATTTATTTAGAAAATTTAAGAGTTGGAGATAGTTTTATTCATCTTTATTTGAAAAGATATGAAAATGATGTTGTTATAAATGTTACAAGAAAGAGGAAAGATATTGAAATAATGATTGTGAAATAGCCTTTACTTTTTTAAAAAAAGACTTATATGTAATAAAGCTATGATTGAAGTTATAAATGTCTCCAAATGGTTTGGCGAGAGACAGGCATTAAAAAACATTTCTTTTAAAGTAGAAAAGGGGGAAATATTAGGATTCCTTGGGCCAAATGGCGCAGGAAAAACAACAACTATGCGTATTTTAACAGGCTTTTTCCCTCCATCAAGTGGTACAGTAAAGATTGCTGGTGAGGATATAACCAAAAATCCCATTTTTGCAAAACAGAAATTAGGCTATTTACCTGAAAACAATCCACTTTATGATGAAATGACGGTGGAAGCTTATCTTAAATTTGTTGCTTCTATAAAAGGGATAAAAGGGAAAAAGCAGAAAATGCAAGTTGAAAAAGTAATAGAAGAATGTGGTATTAAAGAGGTGAAAAATAGATTAATTAAACGTCTATCTAAAGGTTATAGGCAGCGGGTGGGTCTAGCTCAGGCTTTAGTAAATGATCCAGAAATATTGATTTTAGATGAGCCTACTATTGGTCTTGACCCAAAACAGATTTATGAGATTAGGCAATTAATCAAACATTTGGCTGGAGAAAAAACAGTTATCTTAAGCACTCATATTTTACCAGAAGTAAGTATGGTTTGTACAAGAGTATTGATTATTAATAAAGGAGAAGTAGTAGCTGAAGACACACCAGATAATCTTACAGCAAAAAGGGGGCAAATAGAGATTTTGGTAAAGGCACCAGCAGAAGAAATTGAAAATCATTTTAAAAGTATTCCAGAAATTGAAGGAATAGAAGTAAAGAAAGAGAATGAATTTACAAGGGCATTTTTGCGCTTTTCACCTCAAATAGAGATGAGACCTTTCATTGTAAAGACAATAGTAGAAAAAGGTTGGGATTTACTTGAGTTAATTCCAAGAAGAGCTAGTTTAGAAGAAGTATTTGTCCAACTTGTTACAGAAGAGGCTAGTTAAATGCGCAATATCTGGATTTTATTGAAAAAGGAATGGTATGGATATTTTACTTCTCCTATTGTTTATACAGTACTTTTTATCTTTTTACTTTTAAGTGGTTATTTTTTTGCCAGCAATGTTGCCTACTTTAGTCTTATGAGTATTCAGGCAACACAATGGTGGGGTGGTGAATTTAATTTGGTTGAATGGGTAATAGAACCTCTTTTGGGAAATATGAGTATTGTTTTACTTTTGCTTTTACCTCTTTTAACCATGCGTCTTTTTGCTGAAGAGAGGCGTCATGGAACAATGGAATTGCTTTTAAGCTATCCAATAAGTGATATTGAATTGATTTTGGGGAAGTTTTTAGGATGTATAAGTGTTTATATCCTTATGCTTATTTTAACTTTTATATATCCATTGCTTTTATTTTGGGTAGGACGTTCTGACTTAGGACCATTTTTTACAGGCTATCTTGGTTTATTACTTATGGGTAGTGCCTTTATTGCTTTGGGTGTTTTTATTTCAAGCCTTACAGAGAATCAAATAATAGCAGCTGCTCTTACTTTTGGTCTTTTGCTTTTATTTTGGATTATTAATTGGGCAGCCTATCTTACCGAACCACCTCTTTCTAAAATTTTTGAAGGCGTTTCTTTAATTACCCATTTTCGCAATTTTACAAAAGGCATTATTGATACAGCAGATATTGTGTTTTATTTAACATTTATCCTATTTGGTCTTTTTCTCACACTACGTTCTTTAGAAATACATCGGAAGCGGAGCTAAATATGAGACGTGTTTATTATCTTCAATCTTTGATTTTTATTTTTATCTTTCTTGGCATCCTTATAATGGCCAATCTATTTGCTCAGCAATATCATCTTCGTTTTGATTTAACAAAAGAAAAACGCTATACACTTTCCCCTCAGACAGTAAATGTTTTAAAGAATTTAAAAACAAAAGTAAAAGTAATAGGTTTTTTTTCTTCTGGTAGTGAAAGGGAGAAAGCAAAAGATTTATTAGAACAGTATCGTTATCATTCAAGAAAGTTTAATTATACATTTATTGATCCTGACCGTCATCCTCTTGAAGCAAAAAAATATAATGTTACTCGATATAATACAATTGTTGTTGAAAGCGGAGAAAAAAGAGAACAGATTTATGAAATTACTGAGGAGAAGCTTACAAATGCTATAGTTCGTGTGACAAGACCAGAGAGAAAGGTCATTTATTTCCTCAAAGGACATGGAGAATATGATATTGATAATAGAGGGAAGATTGGTTATAGCCGTTTAAAGACAGCTTTAACTGATAAAGGTTATATTGTAAAATCTTTATTGTTGGCAAAAGAAGCAGAGATACCAAAAGATGCAAAATTGCTTGTAATAGCTGGTCCAAATAAGCCACTTTTGTCAGCTGAGATAAAAGTAATAAAAGATTACATTGATAGAGGTGGACAAGTACTATTTTTACTTAATCCAGAAACAGGCGAAGAATTAAAAGATTTATTAAAAGAAAAGGGAATAATTCTTGATGATGATATGATTGTAGATAAGATGAGCAGACTTTTTGGAGGGGATTATCTTATTCCTGTTATAATTAAATATAATAAAAATCATCCAGTTACAAAGGATTTTAATCTTGTATGTTTTTTACCACTTGCTCGTTCTATAAAGATAAAAAAAGATTTGCCAAAGGAGATAAAGGCAGAAATACTTGCTTGGACAAGTGAAAATGCTTGGGGAGAAACAGATTTAAAGGCTCTTAAAGCAGGTAAGGCTCTTTTTGATAGAAAGGATATAAAAGGACCAGTACCAGTAGCAGTAGCAAGTTGGAAAGAAGGGGAAAATGGATTTAGAATTGCTGTAATAGGTGATGCTGATTTTTTAAGCAACAGTTATTTTCAAGCTTCTGGTAATGGTGATTTTGGTCTAAATTTGATTTCCTGGCTTACAGAAGAAGAGAATTTAATTGCTATTCCACCAAAAGAAATAAAAAGTACTCCACTTGTCCTTTCTCATTCTCAGGGCAAAGTTATTTTTTATTTACCAGTAGTAGTATGGCCATTGCTTATGCTTATTGTAGGTATTGTGGTTTATTTTAGGAGGCGCAAATTATGAGTTGGCGCAAACTTGCTCTTTATGCTTTTTTCCTCCTCATGATGATTATTTTTTATCAATATCAAAAAGCAAGATTAGCCAAGATTAAAGAAAGGCAAGAGAAAGAAAAACAGATATGCAAATTAAAAACAGAAGATGTTTTTTCAATTAAATTAAAAAATAAATATGGTAATTTTGAAATTAAAAAAGAAAATGAAAGATGGCGACTAAAACAGCCAGTAGATGATTGGGCAGATAAATTTACTATACAGGGGATTTTAGATACTATAACAAAAGCAAAAGCAGAACGTACCATAACACCAGTGCCAGACAAGCTTCTTCCATATGGTTTAGATAAACCTCGTATAGAAATAAATTTGATGGCAAAAAAAGCCAGTTTTAATCTTTTCCTTGGTAGTGATACACCAGATGCTACTAAGGTTTATGCTTTGACATCTAAAAAAAAGGCTATTTATCTTTTACCAAGCTCTTTAGTATTTTCTTTGAATAAAGATTTAGATGATTTAAGGGACAAACGTATTTTAGATTTTGATCCTATAAAAGTAATTAAAGTTAATATTAAAACTAGTGAAAAAAATATTCTTTTAGAAAAGGAAAACAATCAATGGTATTTAAAAATGCCATTTAAAGCAAAGGCTGATAAGGATGAAGTAGAAGATGTGCTTTATCGCTTACAAACAGAAAGAGCAAAAGGATTTGAGGAAAAAATAAAAATTAAGTCAGAATTGGAAATTGAAATTTCAGAAAAAGAAAAGAATCATTGGTTAAAACTTTTTAAAGAAAAAGATAAAATTTTAGCTAAAAGCAGTTATAGACCTGTAGTTATGATTTTAAGAAAAGAATTATGGGATGAGCTTACAAAAACACCAGAGACTTTCAAAGATAGACATTTCATTAAATTTGATCAGGAAAAAGTTAAAAAAGTAGAAATTGTTTATGCAGGGAAAAAATTAAAGGCAATAAAAAAAGAAAATAAATGGGCTATTGAGCCAAAAAAAATGGCAGAAGATTATGAAATTGATTTTTTGATTAGTGATTTATTGAATTTAAAATATCTTCCAAAAAAAATTGAAAAGCCAAAAGAATTTCCCTTATCAAAAGCTGAAGTTAAACTTTGGGATAATAAAAAAATAATACTTTCACTTAAATGTTTTGAAGATAAGGCATGTATTTGGGTGGAATATAAAGATAAATTTTATGCTGTTGATAAAAAATTTCTTGAAAGCTTTCCTCATAAAATGAGAGAGGGATAATTGCTTTCATAAAAAAATAGAGCTAAAATAAAATTTTCTAATTAAATAAGGAGGTGGTGTTATGGCACGAGTTACAATAGAAGATTGCTTAAAACAAGTGGACAATCGCTTTGCCCTTGTTCACATGGCTGTAAAAAGGGTATTACAATTGAGGGAAGGGGCAAAGCCACTTATAGAATGTAATAATAAAGAGATTGTTGTTGCACTTAGAGAGATTGCTGCAGGCAAGGTGATTAAAAAAGAAAAAAATGAGTAAAAAAATATTTTCTTGTTTAAAAAAAAGAGATTATTTAAATGCTAAAGTATTTGATCGAGAAGAATGTGTTAGATATGGAGAATGGTTTAAATCACAAGGTTTTTTAAGTGATGCTATAGATTTTTTTGCTAAAGCAGAAGCTAAGGAAAAATTAAAAGAGCTTATTCCTCAAATTATTTCAGAAGGTGATGTATTTTTGTTTAAAAAGATTTATCAAGCTTTAAAAGAAAAACCTCAAAAGGAAGTTTGGGAAAAAATTGGAGAAAATGCTTTAAAACTTGGGAAAATGAATTTTGCTTTAAAGGCATTTCAGGAGATAGATAATAAAGAGAAGATAAAAGAAATAGAAGAGACTGTGCAAGCACAGGGGCTTTATATTGCTTCTCAGCTAAGTTTGCCCTTTCTTAAACCAGAGAATAAGAAGTTAAAAAAGAAAAAATGAAAAAGGACTATTACGAAATTCTTGGTGTACCTAGGAACGCAACAGAAGAGGAGATTAAGCGGGCATATAGAAGATTAGCCTTTAAATATCATCCAGATAGAAATCCCGGAGATAAAGAAGCTGAAGAAAAATTTAAAGAAATATCAGAAGCTTATGATGTATTACGTGATCCAGAAAAAAGGGCTATTTATGACCGTTATGGACATGCTGGTTTAGACAGTCATGGAGTAGGTCCCACCTTTAGAGATTTTGATGATATTTTTAGCACATTTAGTGAAATATTTGATGAATTTTTTGGTTTTAGACCAAGCAGACATAAGGTACCAGAAACAGGAGCAGATATTCGTTATGATTTAGAAATCACTTTAGAAGAAGCAGTATTTGGTGTAGAAAAGGAAATCAGTATACCAAAAAAGACTGTTTGTCCCTTTTGTGATGGTTCAGGGATTCAACCTGGTTATCAGCCTCAGGTCTGTGATTTATGTCATGGACGTGGGCAAGTTTATCAGACTCATGGTTTTTTAAAAATAGGCACTACATGCCCCCGTTGTGGTGGAGAAGGTTATTTGATTCTTAATCCATGTAAAAATTGTGGTGGAACAGGTTGGGTAAAAGGGAGAAAAAATATTAAATTAAGAATCCCTCCAGGTGTAGATTCTGGAACAAGATTACGTGTAGAAGGTGAAGGAGAGCCAGGTCTTCATGGTGGTCCACCTGGTGATTTATATGTAGTTATCCATGTTAAATCGCATCCTTTTTTTACAAGAAAAGGCGATGATATTCTCTGTGAAGTACCTATTTCTTTTGTGCAAGCTGCATTAGGAGATGAGATAGAAGTACCTACCTTAAAGGGAACTCAAAAATTAAAAATTCCTCCAGGCACACAACCTGGTCATATTTTTCGTTTAAAACATATGGGTGTACCTCATTTGGGTAGAAGAGGAGAAGGGGATCAGCTTATACGTATTGTTGTAAAGGTACCTACTGATCTCACACAACGTCAGATAGAGATTTTAAAAGAATTTGAAGCTATAGAACAGGAGAAAAAGTCTTCTCCTTATAAGAATTTCTGGAACAAGATGAAAGAGTATCTTAAAACAAAATTTCATAAAAAAGAATGAAACTCACTCATCTTTCTTCAAAAGGTGAAGTGCATATGGTAGATGTTGGTAAAAAAGAAGAAACAGCTCGTTTTGCTATTGCTCGTGGGCGGATTATTATGCGTCCAGAGACTCTTAAACTCATTATGGCTGGAGAGATGAAAAAGGGAGATGTTTTTAATACAGCTAAGATTGCTGGCATTTTAGCAGCAAAAAAAACAGCTGAAATAATACCTCTTTGTCATCCCTTAAATATTACCCATATAGATATCCAATTTATACCTTTGCCAGATGAAAATGCCATTGAAATAGAAAGTAAAATAAGTATTGTTGGTCGTACTGGAGTAGAAATGGAGGCATTAACTGCTGTAGCTATAGCTGCCCTTACTATTTATGATATGAGCAAGGCAGTAGATAAAGAGATGCGCATTACAGATATTCGATTGATACAAAAAAGTGGTGGTCGCAGTGGTAATTATATTTGTTCTGAGCAAACAAAATGAAAGTTTATAAAATTTTTAATAAAGATGACCTAAATGATTTTAAAAAAGAATGGCAAAAAAGAGTTCTTATTCCACCTGAAATTTTGCAGAAAGTGCTTAAGATAATTGATGATGTACGCAAAAAAGGAGATGAAGCAGTAATAGAATATACAAAAAGATTTGATAAGATAGATTTGTGTGAAATTGGTATAGAAATTGATTTTTTAGAGATAGAAAGGGCTTTTGAAGAAAATAAAGAGATTATTCCTTTATTAAAAGAAGCAGCTAATCGTATAAAAAATTTTCACAGTCAATATCTGCCTAAAAGTTGGTTTATTAGTGATGAATATGGGAATTTATTGGGACAAAAAGTCAGTGTAATAGAAAGGTTAGGAGTATATTGCCCAGGAGGTAAGGCTGTTTATCCTTCAACTGTACTTATGAATGTTATACCTGCAAAAGTAGCTCAAGTAAAAGAGATTTTTATGTGTGTACCTACACCAAATGGTAAAATTTCATCTATTGTATTAGCTGCTGCTAAAATAGCAGGAGTAAATAAAATATTTCGGATTGGTGGAGCACAGGCTATTGCTGCTTTAGCGTATGGTACAGAAACAATACCAAAAGTAGATTTTATTTGCGGCCCAGGAAATATTTATGTGGCAGCAGCTAAAAAGTTAGTATTTGGCGATGTTGGTATTGATATGGTGGCTGGACCAAGTGAAATTGCTGTTATTGCTGATGGAAAAGTTCCCCCTAATTGGACAGCAGCAGATTTAATCTCTCAAGCAGAACATGATGAAATGGCTAGCGCTATCTTAATTACTAATTCAGAAGAATATGCTCAAGCTGTATTAAAAGAAATAGAAAGACGTTTAAATGAAATTCCTCGAAAATCTATTGCTAAAGAAGCAATTAAAAATCAAGGTTATATATTTGTAGTGCCTGATTTAGAAATAGCTGCAGAAGTAGCAAATACTATTGCCCCTGAGCATCTTGAACTTTTGATAGAAAATCCCTTTTCCCTTTTAACAAAAATAAAACATGCTGGTGCTATTTTTTTAGGTGAATATGCTGTAGAGGCTATTGGTGATTATATGGCTGGCCCAAATCATACCTTACCTACAGGAGGAACAGCTCGATTTTCTTCAGTGCTTTCTACTGAGCATTTTTTAAAACGCTCTAGTATTCTTTTTATTTCTAAAGAAGGGACAAAAGCCCTTGGGCCAAAAGTTATAGCTTTAGCTCATTTAGAAGGGCTTATGGCTCATGCTTTGAGTGTGGAGGAGAGGTTAAAGGAAAATAGAGAGTAAAAGTAGTTCCTTTATTTAATTCACTCTTTACTTCAATTTTTCCTTCATGTTCACTTACAATCTTATGGACAATGGCTAAACCAAGACCACTACCATGGGCTTTAGTAGTAAAAAAAGGTTCAAAAATGCGATCCTTCATATCCGCAGGGATGCCTTTACCTGTGTCTTCAACATCTACTTTTACCATATTAAAGGAACTATTTTCCATACTAATAATAAGTTTTCCTCCTTCAGGCATTGCTTCATAGGCATTTACAAAAAGATTCCAGAAAATACGTCTTATTTCTTCCTTATTTCCTAAAATATAAATCTCTGGTAAGAGTTTTGTTTCAATAAAAATCTTTTTGTTTTCTAGACCACCTTTAAATAAAGCAACTGTTTCTTCAATCAATTTAGCTAAATTTACTTTTTCTTTTTGCCAAACAGGACGAGCGAAGGTGAGATAATCTGAAATAAGACTATTAAGTCTTTTTATCTCTTGAAGAGAGAGTTCAATTAATGTTTTGCTTTGAAAAGAGATATTATCTTCTTTGCGTAACATTTGTAAACATCCACTAATAGAAGTAAGTGGAGTTCGAATTTCATGTGCCATATGAGAAGTTAATTTATTTAAAAGACTTAATTTCTCCGCTTGCTTAATATGGGTTAAATCTTGAAAAATAACTACTTTACCTACATATTCTCCTGTCTCATTTCTTAAAGAAGAAACGCTTATTCCCAAATAAACTACCTTACCATCTGGTTTGACAAAGGAAAATTCCATCCTTTGTCCTGGAATAAGTTTTTGATATGGAAAAACTTTTTTTAATGGCTGATGTAATAAAAATTGACTTTGATAACCAGTGAGGAATTCTGCAGTTTTGTTCATATAAAGAATGCGATCTTTTTCATTAACTGTAATGACACCACTAGGGATACTTTCAAGGACATGTTTATGTAATAGCTCTAAAAAATGGATTTTTTTTCGTGATTTCTCAAGTTGTTCCAATAATAAACTTATAAGGAAGGCAATGGTAAAAAAAGCACTAAAATTGATTAAAAGCGTAAAAAATACATCCTCTCCTGCCTTTTCACCTAAAGGGGTAATAATGCCAAAATATTGTAAATCTATAAGACCACCATATAAAATACAGCTTAAAGCAGCCATTAAGAAGGCACCACGTTTTTGAAATATCTGAGCAGCTAGGATGATGACAAAGATATATAAAATGGAAAAAAAGCTATTTGCTCCACCTGTGATATAAATAAGGGCTGTAATTAAAAATGGGTCAAGAGAAAGCAAAAAAGAAGACAATATACGATATTCTTTTTTATACCAAAAGAGCCAAGATAAAAAGCTAGTGAAAAAAACAACACCAGTCCATTCTAAAAAATAAATAAAATAAGATGATGGATATGGCCATTTTCCTTTAAAATATAGGAAAATAGCAAGAAGAGAAATGATAAAAACAAATGTAATCCTGAAAAATAAATAGACTTTTAGACGTTGACTATTTGTTTCATTCCTTGGATGAGTCAAGACCATATTTTTGCAATTTATAACGAAAACTTCTAAAACTTAAATTTAAAAGTTTTGCTGCTTCTGTTTTCACTCCTTTTGCTTTTTTTAATGCCTCAATTAATAATTGTTTTTCTATACTAGCTAATTTTTCCTCTAAATCTATACCTTCTAAAGGCAATTCTGCTTTTTCTTCACTCAGTGTTTTTTTCTTTTTAAAAGTGGAGATAATCAAACTTTCAGGCAATATAATATTGCTTGTTTCAAGTGCTACACATCTTTCAATAATATTTTCAAGTTCTCTTACATTACCTGGAAAATCATACTCCATAAGCAAAGAAAGGGCTGAAGCAGAAATATGACGTACTTCTTTACCTAATTCCTTTGAATACTTTTCAAGAAAATATTCAATTAAAATTGGTATATCTTCTTTTCTTTCCCTTAAAGGAGGTACCCTAATAGGGATAACATTAAGCCGATAATACAAATCTTCACGAAAACGGCCAGAAATTACTTCCTGTTCTAAATTTCTATTAGTAGCAGAGATAATGCGAACATCTACTTGTACTTCTTGATTACTACCCAAAGGTTTAAAACATTTTTCTTCTACCACTCTTAACAATTTTACTTGAAGTGTAGGGGATAGATCGCCAATTTCATCTAAAAATATTGTTCCCTGATCAGCACTTTGGAAAAGTCCAATTCTATCCATCATTGCCCCAGTAAATGCTCCTTTTCTGTAACCAAATAATTCACTTTCTAAAAGAGTTTCTGGAATACCAGCACAATTTACTGCTACAAATGGCTTATTTCTTCTTGGACTTAAATTATGAATAGCCCTTGCAATTAATTCTTTTCCTGTTCCACTTTCTCCCATTATTAAAACATTTGCCTTAGTAGCAGCAATTCTAGGCAATTTTTCAAGGAGTCTAAGCATAACTGGACTACGAGCAACAATATTGCCATAATGAATAACCTTTTCTGCTGAAATAGATTTTTCTTTTTTTAAAGCACGTTCAATCAATTTTTTTAATTCATCTAAATCAATAGGTTTTATAACATAATCAAATGCCTCTTCCTTCATTGCTTCAACTGCTGTTTCAATTGAAGGATAGGCTGTAATCATAATAATCTTTATTCTTGGATTTTTATTTCTAAAATGCTTTAATAACTCAATCCCATTTATATCGGGCATCTTAATATCAAGTAAAATTAAATCAAAAGGTTGTTTTTCAAACAATTTTAAAGCCTCTTTACCAGTGGCAACATAATAAGGCTCAAATCCTTCCTTTTTGAGGAAGGTTTCTAAAAGAAAACCAATATTTTTTTCATCATCTACAATAAGGATTTTGTGTGCCATTGATTTTTAAATACCTTAAAAGCTCGTCTCTGTCTAGCTTTTTTGTTATATAATAAAATTATGTCATACATTAGCCTACGTGGTGGTCGGGAGCATAATTTAAAAAACATAAATTTAAATATCCCCCGTGATAAACTTATCGTCATTACGGGGGTGAGTGGTTCGGGGAAAACTACCCTTGCTTTTGATATTCTTTTTGCTGAAGGGCAGCGTCGTTATATAGAGAGTTTACCTGCTTATGTCCGTCAATATATTCAAGTATTGGCTAAGCCTGATATAGATATGTTAAAAGGCATACCCCCTACTGTAGCTATTAGTCAGCGAACAAGTCTTTTTACACGTCGTTCTACTGTAGCAACTATTACTGAGATTGGACATTATTTAAGGCTTTTTTACGCTAAGGCAGGGAAATCATATTGTCCTCAATGTGGAAGGGCTGTTCAGGGAATGAATGAAACAGAAATATTAGAATCTATTTTAAATCGTTGGCAAGAGAAAGAAATAGTTATTCTTGCTCCTAAGGTTATAAGAAAAAAAGGATGGCATAAAGAAATATTTAAAGAAGCGATTAAAAAAGGGTATGAAAAGGTAAGGGTAGATGGAAAAATTATCTCTCTTCCAGAAATTCCTACACTTTCTCGTTATCAAGAACATAGTATTGAATTTATTATTGGAAAAATTAAGCCAAAATCTAATAAAATTTCAAAATTACAAAAAATAATAAATCTTGCTTTAAGAGAAGGAAAAGGAATAATTATTGTTACAGATAAAGAAAATGAGCAAATTTATAGTGAAAAGCTTTTTTGCCCATTTTGCCAAATAGGTTTGCCCAATCCAGATCCACGCCTTTTTTCTTTTAATAGTGTTTTAGGCGCTTGTCCTACATGTGATGGATTAGGAGTAGTAAATGGACATATCTGTTACAGATGTCAAGGAACAAGACTTAATCAATTAGCCCTTTCTGTTAAAGTAGATAATTACAATATTGCTGAAATACAGAAAAAAAGTGTTGATGAACTTATTTATACTTTAAATCATCTTTCTTTAGATGAAAAACAAAAAGCACTTGCTAAAATTATTTTCCCAGAAATCATTACTCGTCTTAAATTTTTAAAAGAAGTAGGACTTGGTTACCTTACTTTAGATAGAAGTGGGGATAGTCTTTCTGGAGGAGAAGCTCAGCGTCTTAGACTTGCTGCTCAATTAGGTTCAAACTTACGTGGAGTATGTTATATTTTAGATGAACCTACAATTGGACTTCATCCTCGTGATAATGAGCTTTTATTAAAAGTATTAAGAAGTTTGCAAAAACGTGGCAATACAGTTATTGTTGTTGAACATGATACTGCCACTATTGAGAAAGCAGATATTGTCATTGATTTAGGCCCAGGTGCAGGTAAAAAAGGTGGTGAAGTAATTGCTATTGGTAGTCCAAAGGAAATAATAAAAAATCCTTTTTCTATTACTGGACAATATTTAAAAAGACCTATTACTCTTTATCCAACACAGGAACTTAAAGATAAAAATTGGCTTATTATAAAAGAAGCAAAGGCATTTAACTTAAAAAATATTGATGTAAAAATTCCCTTAGCTACCCTTACTTGTGTTACTGGTGTTTCTGGTTCAGGGAAAAGCAGTTTGGTAATGGAAGTCATCTATAAAGGGCTTAAGGCTCGCCTGCGCAAGAAAAATCCACCAGATAATCATAAAGAGATGATAGGTTGGGAGAGATTGAATAGAGTATTAGTAGTGGATCATAGCCCAATAGGCCGCACACCTCGTTCTACACCAGCTACATATGTAGGGGTCTGGGATGAAATTCGTCGCCTTTTTGCCCATTTACCAGAAGCTAGGGCAAGAGGATATACTCCAAGCCGCTTCTCTTTTAATGTACCAGGAGGTCGATGTGAACACTGTGGTGGTCATGGGAAAATTAAAGTAGAGATGAGCTTTTTACCAGAAGTTTATGTAGATTGCGAAATTTGTAATGGCAATCGTTTTAATGAAGAAACCTTAAGTATCACTTATAAAGGGAAAAACATTGCTGAAATTCTCAAAATGACTATTGCCGAGGCTGCTGAATTTTTTTCTGCTATTCCTCATATTGTTAAGCCACTTAAAATCCTTAAAGAAATAGGGCTTGATTACCTCACATTGGGACAGCCAAGCCATACCCTTTCTGGTGGAGAGGCACAACGTTTAAAATTGGCTACAGAGCTATGGAAAACTAGCCAAGGAAAAACTTTATATCTCTTAGATGAACCTTCAACTGGTTTACATCGAGCAGACATTGAAAAACTGATTAAAGTATTTAAAAAGCTTGTTGAGGCAGGAAACACCATTATTGTCATTGAACATAATTTAGATATTATTGCTGCTGCTGATTATATCATTGACCTAGGTCCTGAAGGAGGAGAAAAAGGAGGCTATCTTGTTGCCTCAGGCACTCCATTAGAAATCATGAAATGCAAAAACTCATATACAGGAAAGTGGTTAAAGCGTGCAGTGGATATAGTAAGCTTAAATAAAACGAAACCTTAACAAGAAGCGTTTTTGAGCTTCATCTAAACGGGTAATCCCTGCTTTAATGGCTGCCTTAAGTGCTTCTTCATATTCTTCTAATGTAAGAGAGCGATTTAAATAAGAGTCTTTATAAGCTTCTCCGCAAGGACGATATTGAGCCATAACATTTACATAAGTATTTGGAGAGATTTCATTAGCAATAAATTCCATAATTTCTTTTGTATTAGCCAAACCATGAGGAAGTACTAAATGTCTTACAAGTAAACCTTCTTCAGCTATACCTTGTTCATTAATACGCAAATCTCCTACTTGACGATGCATCTCTTTTAATGCCTTTCTTGCCACTTCTGGATAGTCTGGTGCTTTTGAATAGCGTTTTGCTACTTTAGGATCCCAATATTTGAAATCTGGCATATAAATATCTACTATGCCATCTAAAATCTTTAAAGTTTCAACTTTATCATAACCACTTGTATTATAAACCAAAGGGATAGAAAGTCCTCTTTCTACAGCAATTTTTAATGCTCCCAAAAGCTGAGGTACTACATGAGTAGGAGTAACAATATTTATATTATGACATCCCTGTTCTTGTAAAGAAAGCATTATTTGAGCAAAAATATCTAAAGTAATCTCTCTTCCTTCACCAAGATGGCTGATTTCATAATTTTGACAATACATACAAAGTAGATTGCAACGAGATATAAAGATAGTGCCAGAACCATGTTTCCCTACAAGTGGGTCTTCTTCACCAAAGTGGGCAAAAAAACTTGAAACAATAGGTAATTCACCTGTTTTACATATCCCCTTTTCTCCTTTAAGTCTATTTACTTTGCATTCCCTTGGACATAAAGTACATTTTTCTAAAATCTTATATGCTTCTTCAATCTTTTTTTCTAAAGAACCATCCTCATATGCCCTTACATATCTGGGAATATATTTTCCCATTTATTACTCCTTCCTTGACTTTATAACATATTTAGGAGATAAGAAAAAGCGGGAAAACCTCTTGGTGGAATGCTTAATGCTGATGGATGGTGAATATGAATGGCTCAAAAAACTATGTAAAAGACAAAAAGAACTTGCATTAAAGAAAAACTCTGAACTTTCAAAAATTTCTAAGAAAATTTTAAGAAAAATGTAAATTTAGGAGAGATAGGATGGGTTTCCTAAATTTTTATTGCGATAAATGTGGGATGTGTTTTAAAGAATTAGAAAGAATAAGAAGAGAAAAAATAATGTTTAAAAGTTGGACTAGTAATAAAAGATTCACTTCTACAAGATACGGAATCTATTCAATAAGTGATGATGAAATAATATTCATAAGAGGAACAAGTAAACCATCTTGGCCTATTAAATATGAAGCTTTTAAAAAAATCCATGATGCAATATGTAATGGAGAGATAGAAAATACGCCTAGAGAAATAGATAAATTTTTAAGAACAAAGGCTGAATGTTATTTAAGTTCATTGTTTAAATATTTCCGATGCGGGGAGAAAATTAATAAAGACAATAAATCATTCACTTCCCGAAAAAATAAGATAATTTCTATATTAACAAAATTGGGCAAACAAAATGATTTTATAAAATTTGATCAGTTTGAACCAGAATATAAATTTTTTCTTCATACTAAAAATAAATCTAAAAAAGAGCTTCTCTGTCTTATAGGGGTTTGTGCAGGTATTATTGATTATCAATTAGCAGGAAATGCTTTTATTTTTTGGAATGATTTAGAAAAATTAGTCAGCATAAGTAAATTGAAATCTCTTGAGGACATAAAAAATTTATTTAATGACTTCCTTAATTTAAAAGTAAATAAACGTTTGAATGAAACAAAAAGGAAAGCTTTAAATAAAGTTTTTAACTCAATATTTTTTAACGACTTTAAGAAAAACTTTTCCTTTTATCTGAAAGATCCAAAAAAGCTATGGCAAGAGGTTTCCCAAGTTACAGGTAGAAAAAAAGATATGAAAACAGTAACAATATCAATGAAAATATTTGACCTATTTCATCTTGTCTATTTTAATAGCTATGCCTTTAAAGAAAGCCTTCCAATACCTGTGGACATTCATGTAAGAAATATAACAATATTCAGAATAGATAGTCTTTTATGGCAATTGGGCAGAACATATACTGATAATAAGGATAATTGGTATCAAGAAGTAATATCTTACCTTACCCAAAAAATACAATTAAGTTATCCAAAAGCTAAGGAAATTATAAATGAAATGTTTTGGAGGATTCTTAAATGAAAAATAAAGTTCTTTTTTTGATACCCTGTTCTAAAAAAAGACAGATAAAGAAGTGATTAAGTGTAATCAGAAAACAGTATTTGATTATTTATCTCCACAATCCCAACAAAAGCTTAAGAAAGCAAGAGAAAAATTTAAAGACTGTATAAAGTCAGATTCCAATTTGATAAATGCTTTGAGTAGATATAATGGGCATTTGTATAATGTAGCTCCCTCTTTTAAACAGAAATTATTTAATATTAAAGAAAGTAAATTAGATTTATTCATTATTTCTGCTGGATTTGGCATTGTACATGCATTTGAAAGAATACCAGATTATGATTTAAGAATGGATAACAAGATTGTAAAACAATGAGTTTTTCAAAAAAATTAATATTCCTTTACCTTCCTCTCCAACCACTCTTTAGCTTCTTCTTTTGTCTTAATTTTACCAGCTAATTGTGCCTCTTCTATTTCTTGTAATAATTTCCCAATAATTGGGCCTGGTTTTAATTTAAACCAATTAATAATATCATGACCAGTAACTAAGCGATGTCTTTCTTTTATAGAAAGAAATTCTTTTCTTATCTTCATTATTTCTTTAAATAAATTAATAAATTCTTGATCATAATCTTTTGGTTTACCTGGACCATTTGCTGCAAAATTATCAGCAAGGGCAAGTAAAAATAAGCCAATTGTATGTGGCTCACTCTTTCGGATGATGCGATGCATTGCCTTTAATGTTAATTGATTTTTTTGATAAAGAGAAAGCAAATGGAATGGCCAAAGATGATGGATAATAAGAAAAGAGATTAAATCTTTTTCTTTATTAGAGAAATGCAATCTTGAAGCAATATTTAAAAAAAGTTCAGCCCCTACTTTATTATGTCCATAAAAAGTAAAATGATTTCCTTTTTTTTCTTGAGTACTTGGTTTTCCTAAATCATGGCATAAAGCTGCCCATTTTAAACAAAATATATGAAATGGTTCTTTGACATATTCCTTAATTTCTTTTTTAAAATCTAAAATTATATTTTCAGGCTTCAAGATTAAAGATTCTATCTGTTTTAAAGTAAGCAATGAATGTCCATAAACATCTAAATGATGAAAGCCATTTTGTAATACACCTTTTAATGCATCTAACTCTGGCAAGATAGAAGAAAATATACCTGAATTTCCCATTTCTTTTATCCAGTAAGAGGCATTCTCTGTAAGAAATAATCTTTTTAATTCTTGATAAATCCTTTCTCCAGCAATATTTTTTAAAAGAGGGGCATAACGTTTTATAGTAAAATATGTCTCTTTTTCTAAATCAAAGTTTAATTCAGCACAGATTCTAAAACCACGAAGTATCCTTAATGGATCTTCCCATAATGCCTTTTTATTAACCATACGTAAGACACAATTTTTTAAATCTATCTTTCCTTTAAATGGATCAATAATCTTTTCTGGCTGAAAGATATTTATAGCTAGGGCATTAATAGTATAGTCTCTGGCAGAAAGGTCAGAGATTATATCTTTTCCTCTAAAAGGTGTGAAATCAAAATAAAGATTATCTTTTACTACTCTATATGTCTCCCACTCTTCATCTAAAATAACAAAATGTCCATTTATCTTTTTAGCAAAAAGAAAGGCAATATCTTTTGGTCTTTTTTCTACAGTAATATCAAAATCCTGTATTGGTCTTTTTAATAATAAATCCCTTACTACGCCACCAACAAGATAAACCTCTTTGAGATTTAATTTTAAAGCAATATGTTTTAAAATCTCAATCCATTCTTGCATTTTTATTTTTAAGATAATTTTTTATTTCTTTTAATAACTCATTTAAATACTTTTTTCTTTTATCATCCATTTTCTCTTTTCCATAACGTACTTCATAATAATTTAAAGCAAAATCTTTTATCATTTGAGAGAGTTTTGGGTCTATTTTTTCTATATATTTAGCCCATTCAAGCCCACCTTCTGAAGATGGACATCTAAAACCATAATTTTTTAAAATTGATTGAAGTTGTAAAAGAGGTGTCTTTTTATTTTTTCTCTTTAAAAAGTAAAAGAAAGTTGAGATTAAAAATGGTATTAAAGATAAAAATATAATTTTTTTAGACCATTTAAATTGGGGATATTTTATCTGCCAATTATTTTTTGGTGTAAAAATACGTTTTAATTCAGAGAATAATCTTCTTTGTGTAGAAAAATCATAATTTATGACATAGGCATACCAACGCAATTTTAAATAATCAATCCATTTTGAAAGGAATAAAAATTTATGTTTTTTTATAAAATGGGCAGGAGTAGGATCAATCCTTTTCCATGTCTTTCCATCCCAATATTCTACCCAAGTATGGGCATCTTTTTGCAATACAAGATAATAATTGCCCATTTCATTCCATGTTCCACCATAATAACCACCTATTAATCTGGCAGGGATACCAGCAGTCCTTAAAAGTAAGGTTAAGGCAGAAGAGAAATGTTCACACCAACCTTGATGAGTAGAAAAGAGAAAATCGATTATAGGGTCTCCTTTTGATTCATTTACTTTTAAAGAATAACGAAAAGGAGGTTGATTTAAAAAATGTTTAATTTTTTCAGCAATAATAGAAGGAGAATCTTCTTTTTTTATTAAATTTTTAACAATTTCTTTTAATCTTTCTTTAATACTTTCTGGCACTTGTAAATAAATATTTTTTTCTTCTGGATTAATTGAAGAGGCTGGAAAGGATGGACAAGAAAATGCCTTGTATTCTATTCGCATTGAGACATTCCTTGGCAATGAAATACTGAAATTTTTTAACATAAAGATAAAAATCCTTTTTGGAGCAACAGGTTTTATAAGAATAGGGTATTCCATAGCAAAGAGTGTTTTTCCTTGATATGGTTCTAAAAAAATTGTCTGTTTATAAGTAGATGGACAGGTAAAATCTTTTCTTTTAATTTTTTCTTTAAAATGCATTTGCCAACTGCCATTTTCATAAGTATCATAGACAATGCCACGCCAATAAGGGATAAAAGGAAGTTTTTTTGACAAAATAACTCTAAATGCTACACTTTTATCTTCTCTAATCTCTTGAATCTTTTTTAAATTTATTTTTTCTCTAAAACCTGTTTTTGCCTTTGGGTTGAAACCAAAACCAAATAAAAATGTGTAAGGAGAACGAGGAAGACATATAAAAAAGATAATGGCAAAAAGAATGACAAATAAAGTAAAAAATGAGGAAAAATAAAATAATGGTCTCTTAATAATATTTATCTCACCTGTTTTTTGAGCAGTTAAAAAACAGAGTCCTGTTAGGCTAATATAAAGAAATGCTAAAAGTAAAAAACCAAATCCTAAATCTAAGCGAGTAATAGATGCCATACAGAATAAAAATAAATTTAAAGTGTAAATTTGCCATAAATCACGATTTTTTAATGGACTTAAGAATTTTATAAGACTTAAAATAAACAATATCCTTAAAAGTATTTCAAAAGCACCTGTTGAAGGAGTAAAGAATGCAAATAAAATCAAAGAGATGGCTAAAAGATTTAGAGTAATACCAGAAAGATAAAAATGCCATTTAAGATGATTTAAGTAAGTAAGAAGGATAATTAAAACAACAATTGACCACCAATTAAAAGAAATTTCTTCTAAAAGGCTCACAGCCCCTAAGAAAAAACCTAAATATGCACAAATAACAGGTAAATCTTTAGGTCTCATAAAGGGCAAGTGTTTTTAAAATCTCTTTTCTCTGTTTTTCTCCTTTTTCTGGAGGTAAATAAATAGATGGTGTTTTTAAACCTACAGCATAATCCTTTTTAAAAAATAAATTAGCTAAATAAGTTAATCTTCCAAGTTGATTTTCTAAATCATTTTTATTTGACAAGATAAGTAAAACTTTTTTTGAACCATCTCCTTCATATTCCTTTAAAATGAATTTTCCTAATCTAGCTGTAGCTAGCCAATGCACATGTCTTAAATACTCACCATTTAATGATTCTCTCAATCCCTTAAAATCTTCTTCACCCTTTTTTTGAACATCTTCGTGTCCAAAATCTTTAAGCATAGATGAAAAATCACAAACAATAGGTTTTGGATAAACAAGACATTTTTCTTTAAAAGATAATTTAAATCCTCTTGAAAAAAAGCTTAAAGGAAAGTATGAAAAAATAAAAATTTCTGGTATATTTTGCCATCCTCTTCTTTGAAAGACTGTCCAGAGATAAATAGAAGCCTCCTTTTTAGGAGGAAGAAATGTAAGCCAGGAAATAGAAAATGAATTTTTTATTCCCAAGAGAAAGCTTGGAAAATATTGTTTCTTATTTTTTATTTTGATAATTAAAAATGTCTTTTTTTTAGCATAAATTTCTTGAGGAAGTTCTAATGTAAAATCAAGATTGATTAAATTAATAAAGGAAGAAAAACCAGATAAACCCATAATAGAAAGCATTAAAGCAGCAATAATATAAAGGAGATTATTGCCAGTATTTATAGCAGCTACCCCTAAAATAATAGTAAGGATTACAAAGACAATACCTGCTATGGTGATTTTTACTTTAAAACGTCCTTTTTTCATAAAGGTAATGGTGATGTATTTAAGATTTCCTTAAGTAAGATCTCTCTTGCTGATAAGTTTGTCTCTTCCTTTGGTAAAAGGCGATGGAAGGCTATTGGGATAAATACTGTTTTTATATCTTCAGGGGCAACATAATTTCTACCTTCTAAAAATGCATATGCTTTAGCTGCCTTTATCCAAGCAAGGGCACCTCTAGGAGAAAGACCATAACGGAATGTGTTATCTTTTCTTGTTTTTTCTATTATTTTAAGAACATAATTTAATAAATCTTCATGAAGATGAATTTTTTGTATCTCTTTTTGCATTTTAATTATTGTTTCTGGTGTAAATACAGAAGGTAAATTCCTTGCCTCTTCTTGAAGTCTTCCATGCTTTAAGATTAAAGCCTCTTTTTCTGGAGAAGGATAACCTAAGGTCAAACGCATAAAAAATCTATCTAATTGAGATTCTGGTAGAGGGAATGTGCCATGGAGTTCATAAGGATTTTGAGTAGCAATGACAAAAAAAGGAGAGGGTAAAGGTTTTACAACCCCTTCAATACTTACTTGTCTTTCTTCCATAGCTTCAAGTAAGGCACTCTGTGCTTTGGGAGTAGCACGATTGATTTCATCAGCAAGGATTACTTGATGAAATATAGGGCCTGGTCTAAAAATAAAATGACCTTCTTTTGGCTGATAAACCAATCCTCCAATAATATCAGCAGGCAATATATCGCTTGTAAATTGAATCCTAGCAAAAGAACAACCCAATACCCTTGCTAAAGCTATAGCCAATGTTGTTTTTCCTGTCCCTGGCACATCTTCTAGAAGGAGATGTCCACCTGCCAAAAGACAACTAAAGGCAAGTTTTACCTCTTTTTCTTTTCCTATAATTACCTGATTAATGAGCTTAAGAGCATTTTTATAAAGATTCATTTCTTCTTTATCAGTAAATAAAGTTTTCCTCTGCGTGCCATATAACATGCCTTTGCTTCTGCTTTATTACCTGTGCCAAAAAAAATATCAGCTCTTCCTGGCCCTTTAATAGCACTGCCAGTATCTTGAGATAAAGCAAAGGAATGAAATGTTTGCCATCCTTTTAAATTCTGTTTATCATCCACAATAGGTATCTCTGTCTGTAAAAAAAGCATACTGCCTTTTGGAAAAATGTTTGGATCTGTGGCTAAAGAATAATAAGGGGTTAAAATTTCATCTAAAGCACCTAGTGGGCCTTTTTCTACAATTTGAAAGAATATATAGCTTTCATTTACAGAAAATATCTTTTTCATCATCTCAGGATGCTTCTTAAAATATTTTTTTATTTTTATACCATTTGGTTTTTCCAAAAGACCTAATGTTTTCATTGCTTGTCCAATGCTTTTATAAGGGCGACCATTTGAAATGGCATAATGTAAATAAATCTTTTTGCCATCAGGCAAAATAACAATACCAGAACCTTGAATATGAAGGAAAAAGAGTTCTATAGGATCATCTACCCAAATTATTTCATATCCCTTTCCAGCAAGTTTTAAAGAATAATCTATTTCTGCTCGACTATAAAAAGGAATAACTTCATTTCCTCGTACCATGCCAATAAGTATACGAGGTGGTAATGTCTTATCAAAGCGTTTTAAGTCTATTTTTAATAGTTCATCTGGCACTCGATAAATAGGATATTTAAATCTTTCATTTGGAGAAAAACTGCCATAAAGTATTGGTTGATAATAACCAGTAAAAAGCACTTCTCTTTTTTGATTTAGACCAGCGGCTTGATAAAGGTCAAAGTAATTTCTAATGCAACTTTGCCAATTAGATTTATTTAAACAATATTTAAAAATTTTAAGACTCTCTTCCATTTCTAAAGCAGTATAAGGAGTTCCTGCTACCAAAAAAGTATAATCAGGAGGAAGTTTTTGGTAATAATTGAGACTTTTTTCTAAGGCAACAAAAAATGTATCTAAATCCTGTGGTTTTTTTAAAACTGGCCATTTTTTAAAAGGCAATTTAATAAGATTAGGCGGTGGTTTTGGTGGTGGCAAACAGCCTACAAAAATGCAAAGAATAAGAAAAATAATAACTATCCCCACACCACCAATACCCCAAGTAGATAATAAGAAGGGACAAGATAAGGATGATAAGGAGTAATCTTTATACGATAGCCATATTTGCCTGTTTCATCACAATAAAAACGAGCTTCAAATCGATAAATTCCCTTTTCTTCTGAACCAACTGCCTGCATAGGTATAGTTTCTCTTTCTACTAAATTGCCTGCTGGGGTGAGTCGACCATAATAAACTTCTACTTTTACTTCATCTGGTTTGAGATCTCCTAAACGCACTAGAGCATTAATTTTAAATTCTTCACCAACAGGTATTTCCAATTCATTAGCTGGTTCAATTTTTAATACTGCTACCTTATTCCAGTTAGTCATAATCCTTGTTTTCCATGCTGAAAGTGCTTCTGCCCCTTTCATGCCATCCTTTGCTAAATTTTGCCAATAATCAAGAGCAGGGAAGTAAAGTTGATCAACATATTCTTGAAGCATACGGTGAGTGTTAAAACGGGGGCAAAGATAACGCATAGACATCTTCATTTTACGTATCCAGCCATGAGGTAAACCGTCTGGTCCTCTATTATAAAATAATGGAGCAATTTCATGTTCAAGGAGATTGTAAAAAGAATTGCTTTCTACTTCTGCTTGATATTCAGGATTTGTATATTCTTCATGAGAACCAATAAGCCAACCAAGTTCTGGACGATATGCTTCTGCCCACCAACCATCACTAGTACTAAAATGTATAGCTCCATTAGCTACTGCTTTCATCCCACTTGTACCACATGCTTCATTTGGTCTTAAAGGGGTATTTAACCATACATCAGCCCCTTCAACTAGATATCTAGCTACTTCCATATCATAATCTTCAATAAAGACTAAGCGTTGTCTAAAACATTCATCATTAGTCAGAGCAATAATTTCTTTAAGTATTGCCTTTGCTGGTTCATCTGCTGGATGTGCCTTTCCAGCCATGATAATTTGAACTGGGCGCGTAGGATTATTTAAAATTTTTGCTAATCTTTCAGGATCACGAAAAATAAAATTTGGTCTTTTGTAAGTTGCCATGCGTCTTGCCCAAACTAAAGTTAATGCCTCTGGGCTCAAAATTTGACTTACCTTCATAATTTCACTTTGAGAAGCGCCCCTTCTCATAAGTTGTTTCCTCAACCGTCTTCTGCAAAAGGCTACTAATCTTTCTCTTCTACGCTCATGAGTACCCCATAGTTCTTCGTCAGGTATTTCAAGCACTTGCGACCACACTTTTTCATTATCAGGATCTTCAAACCAATGTGGTCCTAAATAGCGGTCAAAAAGCTCAGCCATTTCTTTAGAAACCCAAGATGGTATATGTATGCCATTTGTAACATATGGTATAGGAACATCTTCTTTAGAAAGATTTGGCCATAATATGTGCCAGAGTTTTTGTGAAACAGTTTTATGTAATTTGCTGACAGCATTAATATGTCCAGAAAGTTTCATTGCTAAAATGTTCATACAAAATGGTTCATTATGATCTGCTGGGTTTTTCCGACCAAGTCCTAAAAGCACAGGCATAGATATACCTAAGCTTTCTGTATAGTTGGCAAAATATGCCTCAATCAGATGAGGATCAAATACCTCAATACCTGCTGGTACTGGAGTATGAGTAGTAAAGACATTACTTGCCATGACTGCTAGATGGGCAGCATCGAAAGAAATACCTGTTTTTTCACGCAAAATACGAATTCTTTCAAGTCCGGCAAAGGCTGAATGCCCTTCATTCATATGGTAAATAGTTGGCGAAATACCTAAGGCATTCAATGCCCTTACGCCACCAATTCCTAATAAAATTTCTTGCCTTAAACGAATCTCTCTATTGGCATCATATAAATAAGAAGTAGTGTGGCGAATATGAGGAGGATTTTGTGGTATATTTGTATCTAAAAGATAAAGTTTTATCCGACCTACATCTACACGCCAAATTTGAGCATATGCTTTTTCATGCTTAAAATCTACAGAAATCAGTATAGGGTTGCCATTTTCATCTTTTTCTAAATGTAATGGCATATGATAGAAATCATTTGGTGGATATGTTTCTTTTTGTATGCCTTCTCTAGTAAGTGTTTGGCGAAAATAACCATATTGATAAAGCAAGCCTACGCCAATTATGGGCAAATTCAAATCACTAGCAGATTTAAGATAATCTCCTGCAAGGATGCCAAGTCCTCCAGAGTACATAGGAAGGCAATCTGTTAAACCAAATTCTGCAGAAAAATAAGCAACTAAAAAATCTTTCTTTGTTTCAAAAAAAGGAGTAAAATAGGGATTTTCAAGATAAGATTTAAACTCATTATAAACACGATGCATATAGGCTAAAAATGCTTCATCTTGAGAAATTTCTTGAATACGTTTATGACTCAATTGACTGAGCATAAGCACTGGATTATGCCCAGTTTCTTCCCATAACCATCTGTCAAGCCTTCTAAAAAGGGCAATAACTTGAGGATTCCAAGCAAACCAAAGATTATAAGCTAATTCAAGTAAAGGTTTTAAATTATCTGGCAAACGTAATGTAACTGTAAATGTGTGAAATTGTGTCATCTTTAGCTCCTTTTTACCCGCCAGGTAGTTCCTTGAGGGGTGTCTTCAAGGATAATACCTGCTTTTTTCAATTCCTCTCTAATAGCATCTGCTGTTGCCCAATCTTTCTTTTTCCTTGCTTCTGCCCGTTTGGCAATAAGCCTTTCTATCTCTTCTACACTTAAGCTTACTCCTTGTGTTAAAAAATCTTCTGGCAGGCATTGACAGATACCAAATACTTTTCCCCATTCCTTTATCTTTTTTATAGCCCAAGCAATTAATTCTTTATTAATTTCTGTTTTTTCTAGATATAAATTAATAGCTTTAATGCTATTAAAAATTTGAGAAAGGGCAAGAGCAGTATTAAAATCATCATTCATAGCCTCTTTAAACTTTTCTTCATTTTTCATTAATTCCTGATAAAGTAATTCATTTTTTAAATTTTCAGGGTTAATTTCATTTATTTTACCTATCCTTTCCTGAGCACGTTTTAAGCTTAAATAAATTCTTTCTAAGGCACTTGTTGCTTCTTTTAAAGCTTGATCAGAAAAATCTATTGGACTGCGATAATGATGGCTTAAAAAAAACAATCTTATTGCCTCTGGATGAAATTTTGCAAGTACTTCTCTAATAGTAAAAAAGTTTCCTAAAGATTTAGACATTTTTTCTTTATTAACCATAAGAAAGCCATGATGAATCCAGTAACGAACAAATGGTTTTCCAGTGGCAGCCTCAGATTGAGCAATTTCATTTTCATGATGAGGAAAGATTAAGTCTTGACCACCTCCATGAATATCAAAAGTTTCTCCCAAATATTTCATACTCATTACTGAGCATTCTAAATGCCATCCAGGTCTTCCTTTTCCCCAAGGACTATCCCACCATGGTTCACCAGGCTTTGCCTTTTTCCATAAAGCAAAATCTAAAGGATGGCGTTTTTTGGGATTTGGTTCAACTCTTGCACCAGCAAGCATTTCATCTAGACTTCGATGAGAGAGGCAACCATAATGTGGAAAACGCTCTATACTAAAATAGACATCACCATCTGCTTCATAGGCATAACCTTTAGCTAATAACTTTTCAACCAAAGCAATCATTTCTGGAATATGTTCTGTTGCTCTAGGTTCAATATCCGCCTTATCAACTCCAAGTGCATCCATATCTTCATAAAATGCCTTAATATAGTATTCGGCAATTTCATGTGCAAGTTTTCCTTCCTTTTTAGCCCGATTGATAATTTTATCATCTACATCAGTAAAATTGCGAACAAAAAGCACATCATAATTTAAATAACGTAAATATTTAACAATGACATCAAAAACAATAGCAGAACGGGCATGTCCCATATGACAATAATCATAAGCTGTAATACCACATACATAAATGCCTATTTTACCTGGCTGCAAAGGAACAAATTCTTCTTTTTTTCTTGTGAGAGTATTGTATACATATAATGCCATCTTTTTACCCCTAAAAAGCAATTGTTAGCAGTAAAAATATGTTTGTCAAGAAATCTCTTTAAGCCATTCTTTAACTGCTTCTTCTAATAATTGATAAAAAATATCATTTCCTCCTAGCCCTTTACGTGCAAAGTAATAATTGATTTCTAAAAAAATTGGTCTTTCTGGGTAAAGTAAATCTATAGCTGCTAAATTTATACCTGTAACTTTGCGTAATCGATCAATATAAGGAGTAATTTGTTTTTTTATATCATCTGAAACATTTTTATCAATTTCTGCTCCTTGTGCAACATTTATCTTCCAAAGATTATTTTTTTGTATGCGCCAATAATAAAATTGTTTTTTGCCAATTATAACTACCCTTAAACTTCTTTTTTGATTAGGAACAAATTCTTGTAAAATAAAACCATGCCAACCTTGATGTTTTTCAAGTCCATAAATTAAGTTTAAAATATCTTTAAGCTGATTTTCATTCTCAATCAAATATACCATTTCACCCTCTCCCCCTTTATTTCCTTTTAAAACAAATGGATAAGAGAGAGGGAGTTTTTTTAATTTTTCTCCGTGATTAGCATAAAATGAATGTAAATCTGGATAAATTATTGATTTTGGATGTGGGATTTTTAATTGTTGCCAAATTAAAATATCACCAATTTTCCCTTCTCCAGGAAAACGATAATCATAATTGGGAAAAACATAAGGACAATTTGTGCGGCAAAACCAATAAACATCTGCTTTACATGCTTGGTGTAAAATTATTGCTTTTGCTTGTTTAATTAATCTTTTCTGTTGAAAAGAAAGAGGTTTATTGGCAATAAGTAAATTAATATCTGCTTCAATCATTGGATGTAAAGAAATGATGGGTCTTTTTAACACTCGCCTTTTGCCTGCTCTTCACGAAAAAGTTTATAGATAATGCTATCAATTAGAGCTTGTAAGCTTGCTTCAAGAATATCATAAGAAACACCTACTGTACGCCAAACGCACTCTTTGTCTTTAGATTCAATAAGTACTCTTACCCTTGCTTCAGTACCTGTAATTCCAGGTAAAACCCTTACTCGATAATCAACAAGGCTCATCTCTTTTAAAGAAGGGTAAAAATCTTCAAGTGCCTTTCTTAAAGCTTTATCAAGTGCATTTACTGGTCCTTGCCCTAATGCCATTGCATGTTTTTCTTTTCCATCTACAACTACCCATACTTCAGCTTCAGCGATAGGATAACCATCAAGAGTCTTATAATCCTGAACCCGATATGTAAACAATTTAAAATATTCTTTCTTTAATTCTCCTCTAGCTCTATACATTCTTAATTTAAAAGATTCTTCAGCTACATCAAATTGGAAACCTTGATTTTCTAAATCTTTTAATTCCTTTAATATCTTTTGTACTTGAGGGTCTTTACTATCAAGATCAATACCCCATTCTTTTGCTTTGCTTAAAATAGTACTTCTGCCAGAAAGGTCAGAAATAAGAATTCTTCTTACATTTCCTACTTTTTCTGGAGGAATATGTTCATAGGTATGAGGATTTCTTTTAACAGCACTTACATGTACTCCTCCTTTATGGGCAAAGGCACTTCTACCAACATAAGGAAGATATGGTGGATGAGCGATATTTATTAATTCTGTTACAAATCTAGAAATAGCTGTAAGTTTTGCAAGCTGTTTATCACTAATGCAGTCTATTCCCATCTTTAACTTTAAAGCTGGGATAATTGAACAAAGATTAGCATTTCCACAGCGTTCTCCTACACCATTTAAAGTGCCCTGAACTTGCACTGCTCCTAAACGCACTGCCATAAGGCTATTAGCAACAGCCATTTCTGCATCATTATGTGCATGGATACCAAATACAATATTTGGACATTTTCTTTTTACATACTCAATGATTTCTACTAATTCAAAAGGTAATGTTCCACCATTTGTATCACAAAAAATAATACAATCAGCTCCTGCTTCTATAGCCTTTTTAATTGTAGCTATGGCATATTCAGGGTTATTTTTAAATCCATCAAAGAAATGTTCAGCATCATAAAAAAGTTTTTTTACATAAGGACGCAAATAAGCAAGGGAATTATAAATAATTTCTAAATTTCTTTCTAAAGAAATCTGAAGTGCATCTTTTACATGTAAATCCCAGCTCTTTCCAAAAATAGTAATAACCTCAGTTTTTGCATTTAATAATGCCTTTAAATTTGGGTCATTTTCTGGTGTCCGTTGAGGATGGTGAGTGCTACCAAAGGCAGCTATTTTTGCATTTTTAAAAGAAAAATGCTTAATCCTTTCAAAAAATTGCTCATCTTTTGGATTGGAACCAGGCCATCCACCTTCAATATAATGAACACCTAATTCATCTAATTTCTCTGCGACCTTTAATTTATCTTCTAATTGTAAATTGAAATCTTCTGCTTGAGTACCATCTCTTAAAGTAGTATCATAAATTTCTACTTTAAACACGCCCTTCTCCTAAATTAAATGCTTTATGTAATGCTTGAACAGCTTTTTTAACTTCCTTTTCATCTATTACACAAGAGATTTTAATTTCAGAAGTGCTGATCATAAGAATATTGATACCTGCATCTGCTAAAGCTCGAAACATCCTAGCTGCTACTCCAGGATGGTGTCTCATCCCTACCCCTACAACTGATACTTTTGCAATATGTTCATCACCCATAACCTTTTCTGCCTCAATTTTATTAGCAGCCTCTTTAGCAATCTCTAAAGCACGCTGAAAATCTCCCTTTGGTACAGTAAAAGTCATATCTGTAATCCCTTCTTCACTAGTATTTTGAATAATCATATCCACAACTATACCTGCATCTCCAATAGCTTCAAATAATTTAGCAGCAATACCAGGTCTATCTGGAACTCCTTTTACTGTAATCCTTGCTTCATTTTTATCATGAACAACTGCTGTTACTACTACTTTTTCCATTTCAGCATCTGTATCTATTACCATTGTTCCCTCCTTTTCATTAAAAGATGAACGCACATGTATAGGTACATTATATTTTTTAGCAAATTCAACAGAACGAATTTGTAAAACCTTTGCTCCAAGACCTGCTAATTCCATCATTTCTTCATAAGAAATGCGATCAATCTTTCTAGCCTCAGGGCATACCCTAGGATCAGCAGTAAAAACACCCTCTACATCAGTATAAATTTCACATACATCTGCCTTTAATGCTGCAGCAATAGCTACAGCAGTAGTATCAGAGCCACCTCTGCCAAGGGTAGTAATATTGCCTTGACGGTCTATACCTTGAAATCCAGCAATAACTAAAATATTTCCCTTTTCCAATTGTTCTTTTAATTTAGTTGCATCAATCTGGTCTATTCTTGCCCTACCAAAAGCATTATCAGTAAATATCCTAGCTTGAAAAGCAATAAAAGAAGTTGCTGGGTAGCCCATGTTTTTTAAAGCCATTGCCAAAAGGGCTGCTGAAGCTTGTTCTCCTGTAGCAAGCAAGGCATCTAATTCTCTAGGATCAGGAGGATTAGCTATTTGTTTAGCCAAATCAATTAATCTATCAGTTTCTCCAGCCATAGCTGAAACAACAACTACTACTTTATGACCTGCATCTACAGTAGCAGCTATTTTTTTTGCCACATTCTTTATTCTTTCAATACTTCCTACTGAAGTACCTCCATATTTTTGAACAATCAGCATAACTTACTCCTTTTTAAATCATAGCGTATGGTTTTAAAGTGTGCAATATTAGTTGTAAATTCAAGTCTTCTTCCTGAATTAGCAAAAAATATTTCGATTTTTAAAAATTTTGGAGGCAATAATGACTTTGGCAATTTTTCTGCCCACTCAACTACTGTTACACCATCTCCAAAAAGATATTCTTCTAATCCTAATAAAGAAAAATCTACCCCTTTTTCTATACGATAAAGGTCTATATGATGAAGAGGAATACGGCCAGGATAAGTGTGAACAAAAACAAATGTAGGACTTGTAACTGGATAATTTTCTGGTACTTCTAATCCTTTAGCAATCCCTTTAGTTAACCAAGTTTTACCTGCCCCCAAATCTCCACTAAGCAAAATTACATCTCCTACTTTGGCATTCTTTCCAATTTTTTCTCCTAATTTAAATGTATCTTTAGAGGAAGAACTGAAATAAGTAAATTTAATCCATTTTTTCATTGCTTTCTTTTACTTCCTTCCAAGCCGAAGGCAAATAATCAACTAATTCACCAGCAAGTAGACCCAATTCTTCATTCTTTTTAACCCATAAATCAGCTGCTAAACCATGTAAAAAAACACCTAAAATAGCAGCTTCTTTAGTAGGATAGCCTTGACTTAAAAGTCCTCCAATTATTCCAGTTAATACATCACCCATACCACCTGTAGCCATGGCAGGATTGCCAGTAGAATTAACAAATATTTCACCATCAGGTGTAGCAATTAGAGTACGAGCCATCTTTAATATAACTATAACTTGATATTTTTCTGCTACTTCTTTTACTAATTTTACCCTTTCTTTTAAAAGATTTTCCTTATCTACACCAATAAGTCTTACCATTTCACCAGGATGAGGGGTAAGGATTATATCAGTTTTTTTATTTTTTAATATTTCTAAATTTAATACATTAAGACCATCTGCATCTATAACAAGTGGTTTATTTGCTTCAGAAATAATAGTTTCAACAAGTGCCTTTATTTCAGGATGAGTAGATAAACCTGGGCCTAGACAAATTACCTTATAATTTATTCCACTTTCTTTAATTTCATTCCATGCCTTTAAAGAAAGGGTCATTTCTTTTGTTTCAGGAAGTGGAAGAGTCATAGCTTCAGTCAATTTTACTTCCAAAATAGGATTAAGACTTTTTGGAATACCTAATGTAACAAGACCAGCACCAATACGTAATGCACCAAGACAGGTAAGTGTAGCTGCGCCTGTTTTTCCTGGAGAACCAGCTAATACTAATACATGCCCTGCTTGACCTTTATGCATAGGAGCAGGACGTGGTCGTAACAAATGTTTTATGTCTTCAGTTGTTACTAAATGATGTTTTAAAGAAAAATCAGCAATTACTTGAGGTGGAATACCAATGTCAACAATTTCTAAAATGCCTACATAATCAGCTCCAGGATAAATTACTTGTCCAATCTTTGGTAGAGCAAAAGTAATAGTTAAATCTGCCTTTACCGCATCACCTAAAGGATAACCTGTATCACTAGAAAGACCAGTAGGAATATCTACGGCTACAACCAAACCTTGAAATGTATTGTTTAAAAAAGAAACAGCTTCTTTAATAAGCCCTCTTATTTCTGTTTTTAAACCTGTACCTAGCATAGCATCAATGATTAAATCACAAGCAATAAGATATTCTCTAGCTGATTGCCAATCTGATTCATTTAAGATTTCTTTAATAGGCACACCCAAACGCTCTGCTATTTTAAGATTAAGAGCTGCTTCATTTTTTAATTTTGTTTTTTCACCAAAAAGAAAAACCTTTACCAAATAACCTTCTTGATAAAGATAACGTGCAATAACAAGACCATCTCCACCATTATTTCCCTTACCGCAAAGCACACCAATTACTGCATCTGATAGATGTTTTAAGATATAATTTTTAATATGTTCTAAAGCACCACGTGCAGCATTCTCCATAAGCACTTCACCAGGAATGCCTACTTCTTCAATAGTAAACCTGTCAATAGCCTGCATCTCATTTGCTGTAACTAATTTCATAACTATTTCTCCAATATCACTATAGCTATAGCATAATCTTTTTCATGGCTTAAAGAAACAAAAATATTTTTCATTCCTACTTGTTTAGATATTTCAAGTGCTTTCCCATAAAGATTAATTATAGGCTGACCTGATTTTAAATTTATTATTTCTATATCTCGCCATTTTAAACCTTTACGCCAACCAAGTCCTACTGCTTTAGCAAACGCTTCTTTTGCTGCAATTCTTGCTGCTAATTCTTGATAAAGTGTCTTTTTTTTAAGGCGAGGTAAAATCTCATTGGGTGTAAAAACTCTATTTTTAAAATGTTCTCCCCAACGTTCAATTATTTTTTTTATCCTAGGAATATACACAATGTCTATACCAATGCCATAAATCATGTAAAAAATTTATAACACATATTAATTTGAAAAATCAATGTAAACTTGACGATAAATCATAAATTAGGTATGGTCAAATAAGGATTTTAGGGGATGAAAATGAAGGATAAATTAGAAAAAATTAAACAAGAGATAGAGGAATTCAAAGAATGGATAAATACACTTGATACATTTGTAGGTAAATTGGACGTAGATGGTAAAATGATTTTTTGTAATGAAGCACCACTTAAAGTTGCTGGAATTAAATTTGAAGATGTTTATGGTAAATATTTTCCAGATACAATTTGGTTTTCACATTCAGAAATAGAACGTAAAAAAGTAGTTGAATCTATTGAAAAAGCAAAAGCTGGTTTTTCAAGCAGAATAGAGATAAGTATAAAAGGGGCAGATGGTTCTATTATTCCTATCATTTTTAATTGTCAACCTGTAATAAAAGAAGGAAAAATAAAGTATATTACTATTGAAGGAAAAAATATTAGTGAAGAAAAAAAATTAAGGATAGAATTGGAAAAAGCAAAGAGAGATTTAGAGAAAGAAGTTAAAAAACGCACTGCTGAATTGTTAGAATCTGAAGAAAAATATAGGACTCTTATTGAAAGTTCACAAGATGGTTTTGTTATTATTCAAGATAATAAATTTGTTTTTGTTAATGAGGCAATGAGTAGACTTTTAAGTTATCCTAAAGAAAAAATTATTGGTAAACATGTCACAGATTTCATGCCAGATGAGGAAAAAGAAAGAGCTCTTAAAAATATTAAAAAAGTAATTGAAAGAGGCTCAATAGGTTTGCAAGAATATAAATATATAAAAAAAGACGGAAAAGTATGCAATTTGCAAGTTACTTCTTCTAGAATCACCTATCAAGGGAAACCTGCTATTCAAACTGTTGTAAGGGATGTTACTGCTCAAAAACAAACGGAAGAGGCATTGATTGCTGAAAAGGAGCGACTTGCAGTTACCTTGAGATCTATTGGAGATGGAGTGATTGTTACAGATGCAGAAGGCAAAATAATTTTGCTTAATAAAATAGCTGAAAAATTAACTGGTTGGTCACAAAAAGAAGCTATAGGTAAACCACTCAATGAAGTATTTTATATTATTAATGAAAAAACTAGAGAGCGCTGTGAAAATCCATTTGAAAAGGTTATTAAAACAAATGGTATTGTTGGACTTGCCAATGATACTGTGCTTATTGCTAGAGATGGAACAGAACGTATTATTGCAGATAGTGGTGCACCAATCAGAGACAAAGATGGAAAAATTGTTGGCGTAATTTTAGTATTTCGTGATATCACTGAAAAAAGGAAATTAGAGCAAGAATTAATCAAAGCAGACAAACTTGATTCAATTGGTATTCTTGCTGGTGGTATTGCTCATGACTTTAACAATATTTTAACTGCAATATTAGGCAATATTACATTAGCAAAGATATTTGCCAAATCAGAAGAAAGAGTTGTTAGAAGATTGGAAGAAGCCGAAAGGGCGTGTTTAAGAGGAAGGGATTTGACCCAACAATTACTTACTTTTTCAAAAGGTGGGGAGCCGATTAAAAAATTAATTTCTGTCGCAGAATTGATAAAAGAGACAGCTGGGTTTGCTTTAACGGGCTCAAATGTGAGATGCGAATTTTCTATTTCTGATGATCTTTGGTCAGTAGAAGCAGATGAAGGGCAGATAAGCCAAGTATTCAATAATTTAATTATAAATGCCGATCAAGCTATGCCAGATGGCGGGATAATTGAAATAAGTTGTGAAAATGTCTTTATTAGCAAAAAAGACAATTTACCTTTAAAAGAAGGGAAATATGTAAAAATAACAATAAAAGATCAAGGTATTGGCATACCCAAAAAATATTTGCCAAAAATATTTGACCCCTTTTTTACGACAAAAAAGAAAGGGAGTGGTCTTGGGTTAGCAACCGCTTATTCTATTATTAAAAAACATGAAGGGCACATTTCTGTTGAGTCTGAAGTAGGAAAAGGAACAACATTTTATATCTATTTGCCTGCTTCAGAAAAAAGAGAAAAAGTTATTGAAAAAGGAATAGAGCAAGAGATTAAAGGTAAAGGTAAAGTATTATTGATGGATGATGAAGATATGATTTTAGAAATAGTTGGTGAAATGTTACATTTTCTCGGCTATGAAGTGGAATTTGCTAAAGATGGCAATGAAGCTATTAAAATATACAAAGAAGCGAAAGCATCCGGTTACCCATTTAATGTAGTTATTTTAGATCTAACTGTTCCTGGTGGAATGGGAGGAAAAGAAGCTATCAAAAAACTTAAAGAAATTGATCCTGATGTAAAGGCTATTGTTTCAAGTGGTTATTCTACTGATCCTATTATGGCTGATTTTGAAAAACATGGTTTTTGTGGCGTTATTGCAAAGCCATACAAAATGGAAGAACTAAGTGAAATATTAAAAAAAGTAATTGGAGAAAATTAAGTTAAATTATTTAATATTTCTACCATTTCCCTTACCGCCCTTTCAAATCCCACTAATATAGCCCTTGCTACAATACTATGTCCAATACTAAATTCATAAATTTCTTTTACTTTTGCTAATGGTTTAATATTTATGTAATTTAAACCATGTCCTGCTTTTACAATTAGTCCTATTGAATGTGCTATTTTTACTGCTTCAAGCAATCTTTTTAATTCTTTTTCTTTTTCTTCTCCCTTTGCATCGCAATAACAACCTGTGTGTAACTCTATCATATTTGCTCCTACTTCTTTAGCTGCTTCTATCTGCTTTTGATCCGGGTCAATGAAAATGCTTACTTTTATTCCACCTGTCTGAAGTCTTTTTACTGCTTCTTTAATTTTTTCTTTTTGATTTAATATATCAAGACCACCTTCAGTAGTGATTTCCTCTCTTCTTTCTGGCACAAGCGTTGATATATCTGGTTTTACATCTAAAGCAATCTTTATCATTTCTTCTGTGGCTGCCATTTCTAAATTTAAACTTGTTTTTACAGTCTGACGTAAGAGATATACATCTCTTTCTTTAATATGTCTTCTGTCTTGTCTTAAATGGACAACAATACCTTCTGCACCTGCAAGTTCTGCTAAAGCAGCTGCTACTACTGGATCAGGCTCAATTGTTCTTCTTGCCTCTCTAACAGTAGCTACATGATCAACATTAACAGCTAATTTTGCCATTTTTTTCCTCCTTTAAAATCTTTTTTAAAATTTCTTTCATTTTTTCTAAAGCCTTTGCCCGATGGCTGATACGATTTTTAATTTCTGGTGGAAGTTCAGCCATAGTTTTTTTATAAACTGGTACAAAAAAAATTGGGTCATAACCAAACCCATATTCTCCTTTAGGCTCAAAAGTAATAATACCTTCGCATTTGCCTTCACATGTAATACATTTTCCTTCTTTATTACATAAAGCTATAATACAAATAAATGCTGCTTTTCTTTTTTCCCAAGAGACATCTTTTAAAAGCCTCAATAATTTTTCATTATTTTCCTTGTCTGTTGCATTTTCTCCAGCAAAACGGGCTGAATAAATACCTGGTGCTCCATTTAAATAATCAACGCATAAACCAGAATCATCTGCTAATGCCCAATAGCCAGTTAAATATGCAACAGTTTTGGCTTTATTTATAGCATTTTCTAAAAAACTTTTCCCTGTTTCAGGTATCTTAGGTATATTTTTAAAATCAGAAAGAGACAAAATTTCTATGGGCATGTCTGAAAGTAATGCCTTTATTTCTTTTATTTTTCCTTTATTCCTTGTCGCTAATACCAATTTCATATGGAAAATCTTTAAGTATTTCTTTTTCCCAATTAATAAGCTCAAAAATACCTTTTTTAGCAAGATTTAGCAATTCATTGAAAATATCTGCTCCAAATGGGCCTTGTTCACCTGTTGCTTGTATTTCTACAAAGTCCCCATTTCCTGTCATTACAATATTGGCATCTATTGCTGCTATTACATCTTCTTCATAATTTAAATCTAATAAAATTTGCCTTTCTACTACTCCTACGCTAATAGCTGCTAAATAATCTTTTATTGGAAAATGCTCTATTTTTTCATTTTCTATTAGCCATTTACATGCATCACATAATGTGAAAAATGCACCAGTAATAGCAGCTGTACGTGTACCACCATCAGCCTGAATGACATCACAATCTATCCAAATAGTCCTTTCGCCAAGTACATTTAAATCTACTACAGCACGTAAAGAGCGACCAATCATTCTTTGAATCTCAAATGTTCTACCTTTTATCCTTCCTAACTCTGGTCTTGGTGTGCGTGTATGTGTTGCCCTAGGTAACATGCTGTATTCAGCAGTAATCCAACCTTTTTTGCTGCCTTTTAAAAAAGGTGGTACAGATTCTTCCACTGAGGCAGTACAAATAACTTTTGTCTCTCCAAGTGATATTAAAACAGATCCCTCCGCATATCTATTAAAAGGTCTGATAATAGATAATGGTCTTAATTCATTGAAATTCCTTCCATCCTTTCTCATGGTAAAAGCTAGAATATCAATAAGTTAAAAAAAGTGCAAGAAGTTTTGCTTTTAAATTAAAATTAATATATATTCATTATATGCTTGTGCTTGGCATTGAAACTTCTTGTGATGAAACAGCAGTAGCTATAGTGGAAGATGGATTTAAGGTCCTTTCAAATGAAGTATATTCCCAAATTGCTATCCATCGCCCTTATGGAGGAGTAGTACCTGAAATTGCCTCTAGAAAACATATAGAGGTTATTCTTACAGTATTAAAAGAGGCTTTAGATAAAGTAAATATTTCTTTAGAAGAAATAGATGTAATTGCTGTTACACAAGGGCCAGGTTTGGTAGTGGCATTACTTGTAGGTATTTGTGTTGCAAAGGCTATTGCCTTTGCTTTAAAAAAACCATTAGTAACTATTAATCATCTTGAAGCACATTTAACAGCTGTTTTTCTTGAAGATAAAAAGCCAAATTTCCCATTTATTGGTATGGTGGTTTCAGGAGGGCATACAAATCTTTATTTAGTTAAAGATTTTCTAAATATGAAGCAATTGGGTCAAACTTTAGATGATGCTGCTGGTGAAGCCTTTGATAAAGTGGCAAAGCTTTTAAATCTTCCCTATCCAGGAGGTATTTCTATTGAAAAAATAGCTAAAGAGGGTAATCCAAATGCAATTAAATTTCCTAGACCAAGTGTTTCTGGATATAATGTAAGTTTTAGTGGTTTAAAGACAGCAGTAGCAAATTATCTGCGCCGTTATCCTAATACTCCTAAAGCAGATGTTGCTGCTTCATTTCAAGAAGCAGTAGTAGATACACTTATTGCTAAGGCATTAAAGGCAATAAGAGAATTTTCTTTACCCCGTTTAGTAATAGCAGGAGGGGTGGCAGCAAATCAACGTTTAAGGGAGAAATTATTTAAAATGGCTGAAAAAGAAAAAATCGAAATTTATTTTCCTTCTATTTCTCTTTGTACAGATAATGCAGCTATGGTGGCAGCTTTAGGTTATCATTATTTTAAGGCAAAAAAGATTGCCTCATTTGAATTTGATGCCATTTCAAGATATCCATCCTTCTCCTAAAAAGATTTTAGCGCATTACAATATTAAGCTTAAAAAAGGGCTTGGTCAGCACTTTCTTATGAATCCATTTACTGCTTATCAAATTGTTGAAAAAATTGGGATTGAAAAGGAGGATATAGTTATAGAGATTGGGGCAGGATTTGGTGCTTTAACTATTCCTTTAGCTGAAAATGCAAAGAAAGTTATTGCTATTGAGTATGATAAACGTTTTATTCCAATTCTAAAAGAAATTTTAAAGGATTTTAAAAATATAGAAGTTTGGCAAGGTGATGCTTTAAAATATAATTATGAAAATACAGTCCTTTTATATAACAAAAAAATAAAAATTGTAGGTAATCTTCCTTATTATCTTACTTCCCCTCTTCTTTTCCTTTTTTTAGAAAAAAAAGCATTAATTAAAAACATGGGATTTATGGTGCAAAAGGAAGTAGCTGAGCGTTTGCTTTCTCCTCCAGGTAAAAAAACTTATGGCTTACTAAGCATACTTTATAGCCTTACTGCTAATGTTACATCCCTTATGACACTTGCACCTGCCAGCTTTTATCCCAAGCCAGAGGTTTTTTCTCAATTAATAAAAATTGAATGGAAGGAAGAAATTTTTATAGAAAAAGAATTTATTGAATTTTTAAAATATATTTTTTCTCATCGCCGCAAAACTATATTTAATATTTTAAAAAACCGTTTTAAGCAAAAAAATATTAAAAATATATTTTCTCAACTAAATATTGATTCTAATACTCGTCCAGAAAAGATTTCTCCTTTTTTATTTTTTAAACTTTATCATTTAATTAAATAAAACCTACAGTTTTCATATAATCTCTTACAGCGTCTTCAAATGTCCATTGTGGGGTATAACCTAATATTTCTTTGGCAAGGGTCAAATCAGCTTGAGTATATTCTTGATAATACCCAATATAGGGATTATCTATATATTCTGGCTCAAGATTTTTTCCTAAAACCTCATTCAATACTTTGACAATTTTATTAAAACTTATAGCTTTACCGCTACCTATATTAACAATACAGCTTTTTTTTGCCTTTAGAGCCAAAAGATTTGCCCTTACCACATCCTTTACATAAACCTGATCCCTTTTTTGTTCACCCCATTTAAAAATTCTTGGTCTCAATCCTGCTTTTATTTGCTGGGCAAGTTGCCATACCATAGAAGCCATCTTCCCTTTATAATCTTCTTTTGGCCCAAAGACATTAAAATAACGCAATCCTACAATAAGGCTATCAGTTATTTTCATATATTCTCTAGCAATGCAATCAGCTATCCATTTAGAAAATCCATAAATATTACAAGGATATCCATCCATATCCTCTTTTTGAGGACCAGGGATATTTCCATAAGTACCAGCAGATGAAGCATAGATAAAGGGAATGCCATATTTTATGGCAAACTGTAAAATTCTTCTAAACCCTTCCACATTTACCTTCATCATGAGTTTTTGATCTCTAATAGTAGTATCAGTGATAGCAGCTTGATGAAAGATTGCATCTATGTCTTTAAATTGATTTAAATCTACTTCTAAAATACTTTCTGCAACAACATCTCCACGAAAGCCAATTAAATTTCGATAATCACCACTGAAAAAATTGTCTAATATAATAACTTCATATCCCTCTTCCATAAGAGTAAGAGCAAGATTAGAGCCAATAAAACCTGCACCACCTGTAACCAATACTTTCATTTATTTTCCTCCATTAAAACAAAAGACATCTTTAACCTCTTTTTTTGCCATTTTAAAAAGAGTAATAATAGCCTTTTTTCCTTCTTCTCCTAAGTTTAGAGTAAATTCATTTACATAAAGAGTAATATGATTTTTAATAACATTTTCTTCCAAATGAGAGGCATATTTTTTGACATAAGGCATAACTTTTTCAGAATATTGCCAAGCATAAGAAATGCTTTGTTTTAATAGAGAATTAACAATTTTTATTTTTTCACTAAGTTTTCTTTTTGCAACAAAACCTCCTAAAGGTAAAGGAAGTTTTGTTTTTTCTTCCCACCATTTACCCAAATCCAAAACAGATTTTAAACCATAATTTTTAAATAAAAATCTTCCTTCATGTATGATAAGACCAAAATCTGCTTCTTTATTTTTAACTTTAGGCATAATCTTATCAAATTGACAAAAAATAATTTGTTTTTCTTTTATTTGAGGGGCATAAAGCTTAAAAAGAAGATAGGCAGTTGTATGTCTTCCTGGAATAGCAATATAGGAAGAAGAGATATTAGAAAGAGACAATTCCGGACGAGTGACAATTATAGGACCACATCCTTTGCCTAAAGCAGCGCCAACTTCAAGAAAACAATATTTTTTTAATATATAAGGTAGTAAATGACAAGAAACTTTAATTACATCTAGTCCATTTTTTAAAGCCAATTCATTCAATTTTTCTATATCTGCAATGGTAATATCAAATTGAAAAGGTGATTTGATAAAACCTTTTATAATTGGTGCCCAAATAAAAGTGTCATTAGGACAAGGAGAAAATCCAACTTTTAATACCATTTGCTTTTCCTTTCAAGCAACTTTAAAAGCAATTTTTGAACATGAATAGTAGCTAATTCTATTTCCCATTTTTCTCTTTTATCAGTTAAAAAGTTGCTAATTCCCCTTAACTCAATAAAAGGTATGTTATAAATCTGACATATATAAGCTACAGCTGCTCCTTCCATATTTTCACATATAGCTTTAGGGAATTTCTTTTCTAAAAAAAGAAGTTTTTCTTTATTATCAGTAGTAGCAGATACTGTGAGAAAGCTTCCAGTTTTAAAGGAAATTTTATTATCAAGAAGATCAGGAATAATTTTTTTTAACTTTTCTATTAAAGGAGAAATAAGGTAAAAACGATTTGGAAGATATCCACAAGCATCAACCCAAATTTCCTCATTTGCTAAAACAATATCTCCTAATTTAATTCCTTTATTTGGAAATGTTCCTCCACAACCGATCAAAAATACAACCTTTATTGGATAATTTTCTAAGATAAGAGAAGTTAAATAAGTAGCATTAATAATGCCTGCTCCTGTTTGGGCAATAAGTAAATTATTTTTTTTATTTAACCAAATACTTTTTTTCCCAAGGGGAAAATGTTTAAAAGAAAAATTAGACAAAAAAAAAGATAATTCTTCTTCAACTGCACCAAGGATACACAACATGAAAATTAGAGAAAGTTTTCTAAGTCTAACTTAAGATGCTCTGAAGCCATTTTTAATTTTTGCAATGCTCTTTTTTCAATCTGGCGAATTCTTTCTCGAGAAACTTTAAATTTTCGTCCAATTTCTTCTAATGTGTGTTCACTCTCTCCACCTAACCCAAAACGCAATCTTAATATTTCTTGCTCCCTTGGTGTAAGAGTAGCAAGAATAATTTGAAGTTTTGTAGAAAGTTCAGAATGAGTAACAGCATCAAATGGAGAGACTATTTTAACATCCTCTATAAAGTCTTTAAGCATACTATCTTCATCACCAATAGGAGCTTCAAGAGAAACTGGCTCACGTACAGAACATAATATAGCACTAATTTTTTCTAAAGGTAATCCAGTCTTTTCAGCCAATTCTTTTGGAGTTGGTTCCTTTCCATGTTCTTTGAGTAATTCATAAAATGCCTTTAATACTTGATTTTTTAATTCAACAAAATGTACGGGCAAACGTATAGTTTTTGCCTTATCTAAAATAGCACGAGTGATAGATTGTCTAATCCACCAAGTAGCATAAGTACTAAAACGATGTCCTTTAGTATAATCAAATCGAAAAATAGCTTTCATTAATCCCAAATTACCTTCCTGAATTAAATCTGAAAGACTGAGCCCTTGTCCTACATATCTTTTAGCAATACTAACTACCAAACGTAGATTAGCTCCGATCATTTCATCACGGGCAGCCTTAACAACAACTTCAATTCTCTTAATACGTTTTGTTAAATTCTTTAAAACAGGATCATCATATTTTTTACTTAATTGCCTTATCAATTTAACTACTGTATCTAAACGTCTTCTTTTTGGAGCTACATCTTTCTTTTTCCATTCTTTAATTTTATGTTTAAGCTTTTCTATCTCAGGATATTTTACATTTGTTTTAAGAATAAGAAACATAATGGCATTATATCCTTTGCGAATACGACGTGTAAGTTTTTGTTCTCTTTCTTGAGTAAGGAGACTATAGGCTCCTATCTCTTGAAGATAAGCTGTAACTGGTTCTCTTTCTAAACCTTCTTCTTCCTTTCGTACAACAGGATGTTCTTCAATAATCTCTTCTTTTTTCTCTTCTTTTTTCTCTATTGCTTCAGCTGTTTCTATAAGGCGAATATCATTTTCTTCTAAAATATCTATAATTCGCTCTACTTCCTCAGGGTCAAACCCCTCTGCTGGAAGTAGGTCATTAAGCATATCATATGTAAGATAGCCGTTTTTTTGCCCCATCTTTATTAATTGCTCCAAATAATTTTTCATCTTACTACTTGCTAACCAATAGTATAGACTATATATTATGATAATAAAAATAAAAATTGTCAATATGTCAAATGAATATTTATAAAAATCTCTCTCGACATATCTTATGGCGTTATGGTGAAACAGCCTTTAAACGAGTATTAGAAGTGCAAAGTAAAGAAATAATCAATTTTTTAGATACTTATCCAGAAAAAGCCAAACAATTGTTGAGAATTTGTGTAAGTTCATCTTATTTAGTAAATCTTTTGATACGTAAACCTTATTTGCTTTCTTGGCTTTTCTTAAAAAACGCTATTTCACAGAGAAAAACAAAAGAAGATTTTTTAAAAGAATTAAGAAAGTTTATTCATCAACCTGATTTTCCACAAAAACTTAGGTATTTTAAAGCTAAAGAATATTTACGTCTTTGGGCAAGAGATATAAATCAAATTTGTTCTTTAGAAAGCTCTTTAGCTGAATTAAGTGCATTAGCTGAAGCATGTATTCAAGCATGTTTTGAATATGCTTTAAATTTACTTCAAAATTCATCAGATAAATTTTTTATTTTAGGTTTAGGTAAATTAGGAGCAGAAGAACTTAATTTTTATTCAGATATTGACATTATTTATCTTTATGATGGTGATTGTTCTTTGGAAACACACTATTTTTTTATTAAATTGGCTAAAACTATAACAAAAATTTTGCAAGACCCTTCTTATGGAGAGATTGTATTTAAGGTAGATTTAGGTTTAAGACCTGGTGGTAAAGAAAGTGAGATTGTTCAATCTACAAGAGCAGTAGAGATTTTTTATGAAAATTTTGGTACTACTTTAGAACGTATAGCTTTATTAAGAGCAAGACCAATAGCAGGTGCGATAAAATTAGGAGAAAATTTTTTAAAAACTCTTAATCCTTTTATTTATCGTCGGTATTTAGATTATACAGGTGTAGAAGAAATTAGGGCTTTAAAAAAAGCCATAGATTTTAGAAGCCATCATCAAAAGACTTTTAATATTAAATTAGGGCAAGGAGGTATTAGAGAACTTGAATTTTTTATTCATACTCTACAACTCATTTATGGAGGGAAATATCCTTTTTTGCGACAATATAATACTTTTAAAGCTATTTCTGCTCTTAAAGAAGCTCAAATTATAAAATCTGAAGAAGCAGAAGGTTTAACTCGTGCTTACCGTTATTTACGTCGATTAGAACATCTCTGCCAAATGGCTAGTTATTGTCAGACTCATATTTTACCTACAAATAAGAATACTCTTTTAAAAATTGTAAGATTAATGGGATATGTCCAACGAAATGAAGAAAAAGCATTAGAGGCATTTTATTTAAAACTGGAAAAAACAACAAGTTTTGTTCATCGACTCTTTAAAGAACTTTTATATACACCTGAAGAAGAAGTTGAAACTGATAAACTTTTATTAAAAAGTTTCTTTACTAATGTTTTATTAGAAGAAGAGGCAATTTCTTATTTAAAGAATTTAGGTTTTAAAAATCCTCAAATTGCTTATAAAATAATTTTTAATTTAAAAGGTGTTTTCAAAACACGCCATACTTCAATCCGTGCTCGTGAGCTTTTTATTTCATTATTACCTAAATTATTAAAAGAAATTGCTCAAACATTAGATCCAGATCTTGGTCTAGTCCATCTAGAACAATTTGTTTCTCGTATTGGTCCTAGGACTGGTTTTTATGCTACTTTAAAAGAAAACCCCTCTTTGAGAAAATTGCTCTTGCAAATTTTTGGAGCAAGTAGACTTTTATCATCATTGCTTATTAAACATTTTCAATTGCTTGATAGTTTAATTGACGCTTCACAAGCTTTTCCTATTAAAACTAAAAAACAATTTGAAATAAGCTTAAATACAGCTATTCAAGAAAAAATCGATTTGGATGAGAAAATGGAAGCTTTAAGACATTTTAAAAACGAAGAGTTTTTACGTATTGGTTTTCATGACTTAGCAGGTAAATTAAATTATCTTCAAGTATCTTATCAATTAAGTCTTTTAGCAGAATTGTGTTTAAAGCAAGCCTTAAATTGGGCAAAAGAGGAGGTAAATAAATCTTTTTCTCTTTCAGATTTGCCCTTTGTCATTATTGCATTGGGGAAATTAGGTAGTCATGAAACAGCTTATCATTCTGATTTAGATTTAATATTTATTTATGATTATCCGTTAAAAGCAGATATTTCTTTGCAACAAAATGCACATGTTTATTTTGTTAAAGTAGCCCAGAGGTTAATTTCTATTCTTACTTTACCTCATATAGCTGGTCCAGGCTATAAAATAGATACTCGATTAAGACCATCAGGACGTTTTGGTCCATTAGTTGTATCTTTACAAGCTTTTAAAGATTATTATCTAAATCAAGCACAACCTTGGGAATATCAAATACTTTTAAAAGCAAGAGCAATAGCAGGAGATAAAAATTTAATTAAAAAATGGGAAGATTTAAGACAATGGCTTCTTTTTGAAAAAAAGAAAAATATTAATTGGCAAAAAGAAATTAAAGAGATGCGAGAGCGTATTTTGATTGAAAGAGCTAAGGAAACAAAAGATAAATTTAACCCTAAACTTGGTAAAGGTGGTTTTATAGAAATAGATTTTTTAATGCAATATTTACAACTTTCTTATGGTAAAGATTATCCTATACTTCAACATCGTCATACTTTGAAGGTTTTAAAAGCTGCTAAAGAATTAAATTTGATTAAAAATGTAGATATACTTATAGAAGGCTATAATTTTTTAAAGGCTCTAGAACATCGTTTAAATCTCCTTTATGATTGTTCTTCAGATACTTTAATTACAGAAGAAAATTTAAAAGATATTTGGCAACATTGGGGATTAAAAAAACCACCATTTAAAATTCCATTAAAAGATATATGGAATTATTATCAAAGATTACGAGTAAATATTAGAAAAATTTGGGAAAATTTATTAAATTAATTTTATTTAGGAGTGGAATATGAAGAAAATAGAAGCTATTATCAAACCTTTTAAATTAGATGAGGTAAAAGAGGCTTTAACAGAAATTGGAGTTCAAGGGATGACAATTACAGAGGTAAGAGGATTTGGTCGTCAAAAAGGTCATACTGAAATTTACCGGGGAGCAGAGTATGTAGTAGATTTTTTGCCAAAAGTAAAAATAGAAGTTATTGTGCCGGATAATTTAGTATTAAAAGCAATTGAAACTATTAAACAAGCAGCTCACACTGGAAAAATAGGAGATGGGAAAATTTTTATTATTCCTATAGAAGATGTTATACGTATCCGTACTGGAGAACAAGGGGAAGAAGCCCTTTAATAAATGAATCTTATTCAAGAAAGAAAAAATTTAATTAAGGACTATTTAAATAGTACTAGTGGGAAAGAAATAGTTTATCGTTATACTCAGTTAATAGATAACTTCGTAAAAGAACAATGGATAAAATTAGCTGAACCTAAATTGACAGATGAAGTAGCACTGATAGCCGTTGGGGGATATGGACGTAAAGAAATGAGCTTTTATTCTGATGTGGATCTGCTTATTTTACATATAGATAAACCATCATCTGCTTTGCATGAAGTAGTCGTTTCATTTATTCAATCATTTTGGGACCATAAAATTAGATTAGATCATAGCTTTCGTACAATAAAAGAGTGTTTATCTATTGCTAAAGATAACTTTTTAGCATTTATGGCTATGCTTACTCCTCGTTTTTTAATTGGAAATAATGAATTGTTTGAAGAACTTATACAAACTTTGCGAAAAAAATTAATTGAGCCACAAAAACATCAAATATTAAAAAATATTTGGGAGAGAAGAAAAAAACGCCATTTGCAATATAGTCAGCATACCCATTTTTTGGAGCCTAATCTTAAAAAAGGAATTGGTGGATTAAGAGATATTCATAATTTACAATGGGCAGCTATTATAGCATTTGGAAATGATGATTTAAAATTTCTTGAAACATTTGATTTACTTTCTACAGAAGAAAGAAAAAATTTAGAAGAAGCTTTGGATTTTCTTTGGAGAGTAAGAAATTGTTTACATTATTTAAGTAAACATGAAAATGATGAACTGTCCTTTGGCTATCAAGAAAAGATTGCTCAATTTTTAGGGTTTAAAGAGACAGAAAATATTAAAGCAGTAGAAAATTTTATGCGCATGTTTTTTACTTATACCTTTTCTATAAAACATATTACTAATTTATTTTTAAATCGTCTTTTAGAAAAACAAAAGATTTCCTTTTGGAAAAAATATGTTGCTCCAGGAATATATATCCAAAACAATCAATTGATTGTTAATGATGAAAAAATTTTTTTAAAACAACCTGCTCTTTTAGTAAAAATCTATACATGGGCTGCTAAATTTGGGGTAATGCTTTCTTTTAATACTCAACGTTTATTAAATAAAACTATTTTAAAATTAAAATCTTCTCTTTGTAATAATCTAGAAATAAGGGATACTTTTTTAGAATTTTTGACTACTCCAAAAAACTTATTACCTTTTTTAGAAGATATGACATATCAGGGATTGCTCTGTGCTATTTTTCCTGAGTGGGAAAAAATTTTACATCTTCCTCAACATAATCTCTATCATGTTTATACAACAGATTTACATGCTTTTCATACAATTAATGAAATAAAAAATTTGAGAGAGGGGAAATACAAAAAAGAATTTCCCATTTTTACAAAAGCAGCTCAATCAATAAAAGATGAAGAAATTGATATTTTATTTTTAGCTGCATTTTTTCATGACTTAGGTAAAGGGATTGGACATCCTCATCAAGAAGTAGGAGCAAAGGAAGTAGAAAAGATTTTAAAAAGATGGCAGTTGCCAATAGAAAAACAAAAAGAAATTCTTTGGTTAATCCGTTATCATCTTTTATTATCACATACAGCACAGAGAAGGGATTTGGGAGAAGAAAAAATTATTATAGATACAGCTCAAATTGTTGGTAATTTAAATCGCTTAAAGATGCTTTATGTTCTTTCATTTGCTGATGCAAAGGCAAGTGGACCACGTGCTTTCACAGAATGGAAGATGACATTAATTACAGAACTTTTCCTAAAATTACAAAGGATATTGAAAAAAGGTGATTTCAGTCATGTAGATATACGTGTGAAACTTCAAAAGATTAAAGAAAATTTAACTTTAAAATTAAAAGAAATTTTACCAGAAAATAAAGTTTTTTATTATTTAGAAATTCTTCCTCCACGCTATTTATTAAATACTCCTTTAAAAGAAATTTTATTTCATTTAGAATTTATACGTAAGCTTAATGGAAAATCAGCAATATTACACTGGGAAAATCTGTCTTCATTAAATCATTATAAAGTAACAATAGCAAGTTGGGATGCACCTGGTTTGTTTGCTAAAATAGCAGGGACTTTTTCTTTACATGGATTCAATATCTTAAATGCTCAAGCTTATACTTGGGGTAATAAAATTGCTTTAGATACATTTTGGCTGAATACAAAAAGTGAAATCCATAATACTTCTAAAAAATGGGAACAAGTAGAAAGAGATTTATGTCGAGCTATAAAGGGAGAAATTGATTTAGAAAGATTATTAGAAAATAAATATCGTCCTAGCCTTTTTGCAAGAAAAGACTTGCCATCTATTAATACAGAGATAAAAATAGATAATGAAACCTCAGATTTTTACACAATTATTGAAGTTTATACAGCAGATAAGCCTGCTTTGCTTTTTAAATTGGCACAATCATTATTTAAACTTGGTCTAAATATTCATGTAGCAAGGATTTCTACTCGTTTGGATCAAGTTGTGGATGTTTTTTATGTAGAAGAAAAAACAGGAGGGAAAATATATGATCAAAAAAAAATAGAAGAGATTAAAAAAACATTAACAAAAACTATTTAATTTTATCAATTGCCCCCCTTGCATTTTCAAAAAAAATGTTTATATATGTGTCAGCACTCATTAATAGTGAGTGCTAATAAATAGGAAAGGAGGTTGAAGCGATGAAGATCAGACCTTTGCATGATCGGGTACTTGTGAAAAGGATAGAAGAAGAGACAAAGACAAAAGGTGGTATTATTATACCTGATACTGCTAAAGAAAAGCCCATAAAGGGCGAAGTAATAGCAGTTGGTGAAGGTCGGATTTTGGATAATGGGCAAAAGGTGCCTATGTCAGTAAAAGTAGGTGATAAGATAATTTTTAGCAAATATGCAGGTACAGAAATTAAAATTGAAGGTGAGGAACATCTTATTATGAGAGAAGATGATATTTTAGGTGTAATTGAAGAATAAAATCTTTAAAAAGGAGGGGAGAGTATGGCAGCAAAAGAGATTAAATATAATGTTCAAGCACGTGAATCTATTACACGTGGTGTAGACATATTAGCAAATGCTGTAAAAGTTACTTTAGGTCCAAAGGGTAGAAATGTGATTTTGGAAAAAACATTTGGTGCTCCACTTATTACAAAAGATGGTGTTACAGTTGCGAAGGAGATTGAATTAAAGGATAAGTTTGAAAATATGGGCGCTCAGATGGTAAAGGAAGTAGCAAGCAAGACCAGTGATGTGGCTGGTGATGGTACAACAACAGCGACAATTCTTGCTCAATCGATCTTTAAAGAAGGTGCTAAAATGGTAGCAGCTGGTAGCAATCCCATGTTGCTTAAGCGAGGTGTTGATCGGGCAGTGGAGGTAGTTGTAGAAGAATTGAAAAAAATGAGTAAACCATGCCAAGAAAAGAAGGAGATTGCTCAAGTAGGTACTATTTCTGCAAATAATGATAAGAGCATTGGTGATATTATTGCTGAAGCAATGGAAAAAGTAGGTAAAGAAGGTGTAATCACAGTTGAGGAAGCTAAAGGTATTGAGACTACATTGGAAGTTGTAGAAGGTATGCAATTTGATCGTGGTTATATCTCTCCATACTTTGTTACTGATGCTGAGAAGATGGAATGCCATCTTGAGGAACCTTATATCCTTATTCATGAAAAGAAGATTAGTAGTATGAGGGATCTTTTACCTTTACTTGAAAGTGTTGCTAGATCTGGAAAACCTTTATTAATTATTGCTGAAGATGTAGAAGGAGAGGCTTTAGCTACTTTAGTAGTAAATAAACTTAGAGGTACTCTTCAGTGCGCAGCTGTAAAGGCACCTGGCTTTGGTGAAAGAAGAAAGGCTATGCTGCAAGATATTGCTATTCTTACTGGTGGTCAACTAGTTTCAGAAGAACTTGGTATTAAGCTTGAAAATGTTACTTTAAATGATTTAGGTACAGCTAGAAAAGTAGTCATTGACAAAGATAATACTACTATTATTGATGGTGGTGGTCGCAAGGAAGATATCGAGGCTCGTATTAAGCAAATTCGGGCACAAATAGAGGAGACTACTTCTGATTATGACCGTGAAAAACTTCAAGAAAGATTAGCTAAGTTGGTTGGTGGTGTAGCTGTAATTAGAGTTGGCGCTGCTACTGAGGTAGAGATGAAGGAAAAGAAAGCGAGAGTAGAAGATGCGTTAAATGCCACTAAAGCAGCGGTAGAAGAGGGAATTGTACCTGGTGGTGGTGTAGCTTATATTAGAGCTTTACCTGCATTAGAAAAATTAGAAAAAGAAATTACTGATCCAGATGAAAAGACAGGAGTAAAAATTGTTATGCGTGCTATTGAAGAGCCATTACGCCAGATTGCCAGTAATGCTGGTTATGAGGGATCAATTATTGTAGAAAAAGTAAAGGCAGGCAAGGATGATTATGGTTTTAATGCTGCCACTGGCAAATTTGAAAATCTCTTTAATGCAGGTATTATTGACCCAACAAAAGTAACAAGAGTAGCTTTACAAAATGCTGCTAGCATTGCTGGATTGTTGTTGACTACTGAAGCTATGGTAGCAGAAAAGCCTGAAGAAAAGAAAGAAACAACACCACCACCTTCAATGCCTGAATATTAATTAAAAAAAGCCCCGCCTAAAGCGGGGCTTTTTATTTTAAGCTAAAAGCACTGCTAATATTCCTGTAAAAAAGATTCCATCAAATGTTCCTGCTCCACCAATAGAGACAATAGGAGCTTTTAATTCTTTGATTCGATTGAGATTCATTAAATCTGCACCAATTAATGTACCAAGTGTTCCAGCAATATAGGCTAAGGCAGGAGCATGCTCTGTATCAAGGATTAAGGCAATTAAAGCGGCTGTAATTGGAGGGATAAAGACTGGTACAGTAATGCCAAGACCTGGTATAGGTTTGGCAAAACGATGGGTAATAAAAGTTACAGTTGTTATTGCAAGAATAATCTTAAATATACCTCCAAATTTTGCTGTAAGATAAAGAGAGATTAAAATAGGTATTATTGCCCCACCTACATTAATGGCAATAATAGTATAACTTGAGGAGTAATATGGGATTTTTACTTTTATTCCCCAATAAGTAATTACTTCTTTAACTATCAATTGTGGACTAGGCATTTTTTTTATTGGAATATTTATAAAACTTCCTAAAAGACAAATAAATAAAAGTCCCATCATGTATTCTGCTGGAATGCCTATTTTGGTAAAGGCATAACTAATAAGCCCAAGGTGAAGGAGGGCAAAAAGAAAAAGCCAAATAAAGAAAAAGAAAAAAATAAATAAAAGTAAAAAAGGTGGAAAAAACATTTAGGTAACCTTTTTTAGCCAATCCAGATAGGTAGTAGAGCCTTTCTCTATAGGTAGGGCAATGATTTCTGGCACTTGATAACTATGAAGGGAAGTTATTTTTTCTTTTAGAGATTCAAATTTTTCTGTTCTTGTTTTTATGATAAGTAATACTTCAGAATCTTCACAAACTTTTCCTTCCCAAAAATAAATTGATTTGATTTTAGATAAAATATTTACACAACCAGCAAGATGTTCTTCTACTAAGACTTTAGCAATCTTTTCTGCTTCTTCTTCAGAAGAAGTAGTAACAAATACAACAATAAAATCCATAAAAAAATTTTACTTTAAAATAAATTATTTAGCAACTGTAAAACCCAAAATCCTTTTTGCCATACAAGAAATTCATAATGTGCTATAAAAAGATTTTAAGTTTTAAATTAAACAAAAATGCCTTACTTTACTTCTTTCTTAAAAATCTTTTCCTTGATAAACCCAATCCAATCAAACCTGAACCTAAAAGAAAAACGGTAGAAGGAATAGGAATAGGAGGAGCAGTTCCGACATGTTCTATATATTCTATTTCTAACTCTTCACCATTATAATAAACTCCCTTTAAAGCTCCAGTTATACTTCCTAATGGACCAACTAGATATGCTTCACCATCGGTTCCAGAATTTGTTTCACTCCAATCATAAGTGCCAATAAAAGAAACAAGTTCATCTATATCCCATTCTTGAAAAGGCTCTAAGTTACTTACGTCAAAAACAAAGGTAAACCCTGTAACAGTCGTTGTGCCAGAATAATAACCAGAAAGAGAGAAGCTAGAAGTATTAGAATAAACTTTAAGTAAAACAGAAGCACTAAATTGGGTTTCTTCTCTTCCTGTCTCTGTAGAATAAAAAGTACCACTATATTGAGTGCCTAAGAAACTGGCTAGTTCACCAGTGCCTTCATGCATTATTCCTCTAATATCACCATCAATAGCGGAATGTCCAGATTCTCCTGGTTTTTTAGCTTCTACCCAATAACCTTCATAAAGTTGTCCATTTATTTCAGCTGTCCAAGAGCCAAATCCAAACCCATATCCTGCATAATCACCAGAGGTTATTGCCAACCAGTTAGATGTAACAAAGTAAGTTCCGCTAAAACATCCAGAGAGATTTCCGCTCCTGGTTGCGGTTTCTACATAAACATCTACATTTCCCGAAAATATCTGTGTCTCACTTTCTGAAATAAGAGTTAAATATGTCCTATCCGCCAATACTGCCGATGAAATACAAAGCGAAAATAAAAAAATAAAC